>JAYVZY010000192.1:0-15682 GCA_043782885.1 Sphingomonadales bacterium
CTACATGATATTCGGGCGCTCTCGCTTAGATTACGTAATATCCCACCTGAATCGCGATGAATGACGGCTACACGCCAAATCTTGCTATAAGCGGGCAGGCCCCCTCGTGCCCGTTGGAGCCTATACGCTAGCCAAAACCTTTGTATGCGGGTTTCAGCATATTTATAGCGGGAAACATGGTTATGGCTATGCTGCCAGATCAGCCAAAGTGCGCCGCACGGGTTCTGTTGGCCATAGCTTTTGGCCTTTTTCACCATTGCTGACCGCTGCAACCATCATATCGGACATCTTCTGCTGCGCGACCCTGAGATGCGTCCCCACCAGCTTGCTGCGCGTGATGTAGCCCGCGTTCACGCCGGGCAATGAATGATTCATCAGCAAGTGCATATCGACATCGCTGATGTCAGCAATCTGACCGAGAGTTCGATACGTCTGGCGCAGTTCGTTGCCCCAATGCGACAATTGGTCACGCGGTTCTTTGTGCTCGACCAGATGGCCGCTCACACTGTCGGCAGGAAAAAGCCACTGGGCCGATTTGTCGGGATACATCTGCCGACTAAAGAGGATGGCGCGCACCAAGCATAAGATCATCTGGCGGGAGAGGGGAATGCAAAACGCCTTATTTTTCCCCCCTTTTGGTTCCGGAATAAAAAGCAGTCGGTCGCGCAGATTAAGATGCTCAGGCTTTGCCTGTTTGATGACATCGGGCCGACTGCCCGACAGGAGCAAAAACAGATGTAACTCGCGTCGAAGGGGATTTTCGAGGGTGCGAAGTTGAGAAAACCATTTTGGCAGGTCTTGAAGCCCCATCCCAGTTTCCCGCCGATGCTCAGGATTCCAATCAACGGCAAAGACAGGATTTTCGGCGGGCAAACCACGGGCCGATTTGCGGGCATGGTTATAAATCGCGCGCAAGGTGCGCATGCACCCGTTGGCGATATAGGCACCACATTCCCGCGAGATTTCGTCGTGGCGGTCACGTACCAGTGATGGATCATTGCCAAGGATCGACAAAGGCTGATCGAGCCATGGCTTCATCAAGCGTTCGACATGATCCGCATAGCTGCTTTCCGTTTTGCTGCTGCGCCCTTTGCGGCGCATATGCCCATCACGATAGGCCTCCCAAGCCATCCGCAAGGTGGGGTCCCGACCTGGCAAAACCGGGGTTGCAGGAGCTTCTGGTTTGGGGCGAGGATCAATGCCGTCAGAAATCTGGCCGAGAAGGGTTTTGGCCTTCGCGCGCGCTTCGCGTGTCGTGACTGCGCCGACATCGCCAATCTTGAGCCGTATCGATTGGCGCTTTCCGCCAGCACGCAGATCCGCCTGTATCATGAAGGTCTTAGAACGGGCGCCGACCATCAGAAAAAAGCCAGCCAAATCTGTATCGCGTACGATATACTGAGCGCCATTTGAGAACGGTATTCCCACAATGACACGTTCCGACAACTGTAACTTGGACATCATCACCCCAATTCTAGAACGGTATTAGAACGGCATATGCAACCACGAATGTCTAAGTGTGTCAATCGCCGATTTTACGACGAGGCACTATTAAATCCTTAAATTTTGGGATATATGTCAGTTTATGAGGGGTTATGTCGTATTCAAGCGCACAACGGAGATGTGGAAATTACGAATTTGTAATCAGGGGGTCACGAGTTCGAATCTTGTAGCCGGCACCATTTTATTGCAGATATACAAAGGGTTAAATGAGATTCACAATGTGGGTCGAGTTGTGTCATTCTTGGTGGCAATCGCCTGACAATCACGCTAGGCATCACCTTATAGTGAAGCGTGGAAATACTCGCAGCTAGAGCGGGATTTCTCGGGACTGTTTGGCGATACCGCTTATGTACGCGAAGAGCTTTGCGTTGAATTAGCCTCCTCCTATCTGTCTATCTATCTGTGTGCGGGGCTCGGTATCCCCGCGCGCGCCGCAGCGAGACGTGGCTGATGACGGTGCGGCCAGCGCAAGTTTTTTGACAGTTTGCTGACATCAACCGGCGGATTATCGATGGTCATAGACAAAACCACCATACATATATTTGGTCGCCTCAGCCCCGAGGGCGACGACGCGTGACCCGCTCGGCATGCCACCCGCGCACAAATCCGCCAAGGCCAACCAGATCGCAGCCGATCCGGTGTTGCCGAAGCGGTCGGCGTTCACGAAGAAGCGGTCAGGCGGAAGGCCATAATGCGCGGCGACTTGGTGGCCAATGCGCCCGCTGGTCTGGTGGGGGATCAGGATGTCGGCGTCTGCCAGATCGACGCCATGCCGCGCTGCGGCTGCTCTATCGGCATCAAACAGAAAGCGGCCGTTTGTCGCGATGTCAGTAAAATTGTGCTCAATAGCGGCGGGTTGACCGCTGAGAATGCATAGTCCCGGTGCGCGCCCCAGACCGATCGTGCCGAACCACGCGCTGTGGATGTGCGCCCGGCCTTGGTCAGGTGGGGCGAGGATGACGGCGGCGGCACCGTCGCCCATTTGCATCAAATTGACCAAATGGCTGTGGTCTACAGCCGCCCAACGCGGATCGAAGATCAACGATCCGGTGTCAGAACCCACGACAACTAAGGGTTTTGCGCCCGGTTGAGCAAGCAAACCGAAGGCGATCATTAGTGCGTTGGCGAATCCCGTGCAGGCTTGGCGCAGTTCCACGTATGGGCCAGCATATCCGAGGTGATCGGCGACAAACCCAGCATTGCTCGGCAAAACCATGTCCGGCGTCGCGGTATGGGTGATGAGATAGCCGATATCATCCACCCCTAATCCAGCCATTTTCAGAGCATTTCTGGCAGCCTGTGCGGCGAGCGCGCTGTTTGATTGGCCGGGCCGAGCCGATTCCATTGCCTCGTGAAACGGCCGCGCGAAGTGGCGGGTGTTGATCGCCATCCGTTTGGCGAGTGCGGTTGCGGCGCGTGCGCTCGTCCAGCCAAATCGCGCGACCATCTGCTCGATCAGTGCGGCACTGGTCACTGGCGTATCGGGCACGGCACTCCCCGTTCCCAACACCGCGAGCCGCCCGTTAGAGAGCCACGGCGCGGCGGTCATGCGCGCGCCATCAGCTGCGGAACATACCGGGAGGGAGTATGCGGATGTCGCGCTCCAATGCGCACGGATCAATGCCCAGCGCTTCCATTGCGTCACCGCCCAGCATCAGCACGTCGGCAAACGCGCGCCGCGTGCATGTGCCAAGCTCGTAGAGCGTTGCGCGCGGCAGCGACGCCATTGCCAGCGCGCGCGAGACACTGACGTGCCGCGCCTCATCATTACGGATCCCGATCAATGGGGCGGCGATTTGCGGATCACTCGCAATCGGGTTCCGCGCGCGCGTCAACCGACTCAGGATGAGGCACACCGCTGAGTCGAGCGCCGCAATCCGCGCCAAGCGCTCCGCTGGTGCGCCACGCCCCAATTTGATATGAAAACGGCGCGCCGCCTTGAGCATATCCGGCATATCCGGCTGCTCCGGCATCATTGCGATTAGCATTTGGATGATATCGTCATGCGCGCGCTCTTCTAACGCGATGCCCTGCAACGCCGAGCGCTCGAGCGGCTTGGCGTAGCGATCAGCAATATCATCAAAGGCTAACGAGGCGGCTTCTTCACCGCAGCCCAGAAGGGGCAGCAAGGAGGCGACCGCGTGCGCGTGCGTCGCCGACAGGGTGGTGCGCAACGGGCTAGCCACCCGCGCCGGAACCGGCAGAACCGTGCCCCGAAAGCAGCGGTAACCCAGTCCCTCCATCACCGTTAAAACCGCGTGGTCAAGTTGTTGAGCCAGTCCGGCGTGATGCTGACCAGCGCCCCTTCGATCAGATGATCGGTCCCAGTCAATACGCCAAGGCCGACGAGCGCCATCAGCCCACCCAGCACCATCTTCCCACGTCCACCGGCTGAAACCATCCGCCCGCGCCAGTGCCTCAGCGTTGTGCGGGTCAGCCTTGTCAGCACGATGAGTACAACAGCAATGCCGAGCGCAAAGGCAAACATCACCAGCGCCGCCGCGCCCAGAGACTTTCCTTGCGCGGCCAGCACCGTTGCCGCCCCCAATGTGGGGCCCACGCAAGGACTCCACACCAGACCGAGCAGGGCGCCAATGCCCGCTTGCCCTGCCAAACCGCGACGCTCCAACGCACCTTGCTTGTTCCCGGCCCAGGCGGTCAAAGGCCCCGCCAGTCGCGCGACGAGGGCCTGAATCGACGGAACCACCAGAGCCAGCCCCGCCAGAATCAACAACACGGCACCAAATTGCGCAAACACCGCGCCGTCAAAATGCGCCGAAACTCCAAGCGTGGCGACGATCATCCCCACCGTAGTGAAGGTCACCACCAATCCGGCGGACAAGGCCCACGGCCCCCAGCGCCCCTGTTGGAGCGCAGTCCCCAGCACAATCGGCACGAGCGGCAGCACGCACGGCTACAAAATCGTCAGCGCCCCAGCGGCAAAGCCGAGCAACGGGTTCAGCGCGCCGACCACCTCAGCTGACGGTGCTGGTCAGTAATTTTTGGATCAGATCGGCATCCGTTTGAAACTCAACGCGGCCGACTTCCTGCTTGCCCTTATAACCTATCAGCGTCGCCTGCCGATGAACGCCAAGCGCCTGCCATTCGGGTTTTTGGCTGTCATAGTTCAGTTTAAAAATGTGCAATTTGTCGAAGCGCTTGTCGGCCACCAATTTCTTGATCGTGCTGTGCTGAGACATGCACACCGGGCACCACCACGCCGCGACATCAACCACCACCGCCTCGCCCTTCGCCTGAGCAGCCGCAACCGCCGCCGCGCTGTAAGGGGCCTCGATTGCGGCTTGTGCGGGGGCAATGCTGAGGGCAGCCGCAACAATTAGTGCCATCTGCGGCACCAAGCTAAATTTAAGTGAGATTCGCACAGGGAAACATCCTTAGTCTGTTGTTGAACGGCTTAATGTCACTACGTCTGAATACCGCTTTAGGTTACACCAATGCGTATTTCTCTCCCAATCGCAACTCATTTTACTGCCCCTGCCGCGAGTCACCGGCTCCAACGCAGACCGCGAAATCTCCCACTGAACGTAGGCCGATCGATCGTTGTTCTGGGCGAAAATTGTCACGCTGCAACGCGACCTTACGGCGGCATGGACAGAGGTGGTGCGGGAATCGCGAAGTGGCGATATCTTGGTGGGAAGCCAACATCAGGAATTCGGTTGCCAACTTCAGCCTATGTATGCAGTGACCATGCTAAAAGCGAATGCAACGCTTTCTTTAAGGAACATCCGCAACTGATTGGATTGAGCGGCGATCCACTCCGCACAGCCCCTATCCAAAGAGATCGAGATATGCCAGTGGGACACATCTTTATTCGATTTGATATGGGTGATTGGGGAGCGTTTCTGCAATGAAAGCGATCATTTTGGCAGGGGGCATGGGCACGCGGTTGAGCGAAGAAACAAGTATTCGCCCGAAGCCGCTTGTGGAAATCGGTGGCCGCCCCATTTTGTGGCACATTATGAAGATGTATAGCCATCACGGGATCAATGATTTTATCATTTGCCTTGGGTATAAGGGGCATCTGATCAAAGAATTCTTTGCCAATTATACGCTGCATATGTCAGATATTACCTTTGATACGGCGTCCTCTAAAATGTTGACACATCGGAACGAGGCAGAGGATTGGCGTGTTACCCTCATTGATACGGGTGAGGCGACGATGACGGGCGGACGCTTGGCACGCGTTATCAAACTGGTCGGGGACGATGCCTTTTGCCTCACCTACGGCGATGGGGTCTCGGATGTTGATATTGGGGCGTCGATTGCTTTCCACAAAGCGCACGGCCGTCTGGCCACTGTAACCGCAATGCTGCCGCCACGTCGGTTTGGAGTTTTGGAACTTAACGGCGAACGCGTGTTGCGGTTCACCGAAAAGCCGAAAGCCGATGGGAGCCTGATCAACGGCGGTTTCTTTGTTCTGTCACCCAAGGTTGCGGATTATCTTGGCGGCGACGCGACGGTATGGGAGCAAGAACCGCTTCAGCGCCTCGCCGACGAAGGCGAGTTGCACGCTTTTCGCCACGAAGGATTTTTCCAACCGATGGATACGCTGCGTGATCGCGCTTATCTTGAGGAACTCTGGGCAGATGGCGCAGCCCCGTGGAGAAGCTGGTGAACCCTGAATTTTGGCGCGGGCGACGTGTACTCGTCACGGGGCATACAGGGTTCAAGGGCGCATGGCTCAGCTTCTGGCTTGCCGAGATGGGCGCGCAAGTTTCAGGGTTAGCCCTGCCGCCCGCGACCGATCCAAACCTTTTTGACATCTTGGGATTGAGCAGTCGCTGTCGTTCCGTAAGCGCTGATATAAATGACCGCGCTGCGCTAGATGCGTTGATTGCTACAGAAAAGCCTGAAATCGTTCTTCATCTGGCGGCACAAGCACTGGTGCGCCCCTCTTACATAACGCCGGTTGAAACGTTCGCAACGAACGTGCTGGGCACTGTTAACCTGCTCGATGCCTTACGCGCTTGTCCTGAAACGCGGGCAGTTGTGGTCGTGACCAGTGACAAGGTCTACGAAAATCTGGAGCAGCAGAAGGGCTATGCCGAAGCTGATCGGGTTGGTGGCTATGATCCCTATAGCGCGAGCAAAGGCTGCACCGAAATCGCGACGGCGTCGATGCGGCGCAGCTTTTTTGGCGCGGGTCAGCATCCAGCGCGCATCGCCACCGTACGCGCGGGGAATGTCATTGGCGGCGGCGATTGGTCCGTCGATCGCCTCGTGCCCGATATTGTGCGGGGCTGCTTGAGTGGTGATGGCGTCGTGCGGCTCCGCAATCCGCAAGCAGTGCGGCCGTGGCAACATGTTCTGGAACCGCTCCGTGCCTATCTGATGTTGGCGGAACGTTTGGTTGAAGCGCCGAGCGGCTTCGAGGAGGCATGGAATATTGGGCCAGATGACACCGCTGGCCACCCCGTTGAAACTGTCGCGCGCGCGCTGGTGGGCGCGTTGGGGCAAGGACGGATTGAACTAACACCCGATGCAGCCGCGCCGCACGAGGCCGGATTGCTGACGTTGGATTCAACCAAAGCCCGCACACGTCTCGGCTGGCAGCCAAATTTGGACTTTAATCTTACCATTTTGTTAACCATAGATTGGTATGCCGCTTGGTATCGAGGAGAGGACATGACCGTCTTCACCCGCAACCAGATTGCCAAGGCGGTATTAGGGACGAAATGACCTACGGAGGAGTGCAACCAGACACGCTCGGATTGGCCCGGCGCTTGCGGGCTCATGCGCTGCGGATGACCAACAGCGCGAGAACCTCACACATCGGTTCGTGCCTCTCTATGGCGGATATTCTTGCCGTGCTTTACGGTGCGGTGATGCTCGTTGACCCGAGCAAGCCAAATTGGGATGCGCGGGATCGGCTGATCATTTCAAAGGGCCATGCCGCAGCAATTGTCTACGCAGCCTTGGCGGAGCGCGGGTTTATTCCGGTGTCCGAGCTCGAAACCTACACCCACAACGGCAGCCGCCTCGCCGGCCACGTCACCAAGACGGTGCCGGGCGTGGAGCTCTCCACCGGCTCGCTTGGTCATGGGTTGCCGGTGGCAGCGGGCATGGCACTCGCGGCGAAGCTGGAAGGCGCCCCCTGGCGCAGCTTCTGCATTGTGAGCGACGGCGAGCTCGATGAGGGCTCGAATTGGGAGGCCATCCAATTCGCCCAGCACGCACGGCTTTCAAAGCTCGTTGCGATTGTTGATTATAACAAAATACAGAGCTTTGGAACAGTTGCGGAAATCAGCGACCTTCACCCTCTTGCCG
Organism: Sphingomonadales bacterium; assembly: GCA_043782885.1. GTDB lineage: Bacteria > Pseudomonadota > Alphaproteobacteria > Sphingomonadales > Sphingomonadaceae > JAGWQR01. Next base: position 7,792 of record JAYVZY010000192.1, read on the forward strand.
ACAAATTTCGCGCCTTTAACTGGGGTGTGCATGAGATTGATGGGCACGATCATGCCGCCCTCCTTGCCGCGCTCACTGCGCCACCGCCGCTCGGCGATCGACCAACGGCGATCATCGCGCACACGGTGAAAGGGAAGGGCATCTCCTTTATGGAAGATCAGCTTGCGTGGCATTATCGTAATCCCGATGACGCGCAGCTCGTTGCCGCATTGGCCGAATTGGAGGCCTCTGCGTGAGAAACGAAACGATAGCGGTGTTGACCGATTATGCAGCGGCCCATCCGGACGTTATGCTGCTGACCGCAGACCTTGGCTATTCAGTGCTGGAGCAATTCGCTGATCGGCTGCCGAAACAGTATGTTAACGTCGGCGTCTGCGAGCAGGCGATGGTTGGCATTGCGGCGGGGCTTGCGCTCTCAGGCAAACGGGTTGTGCTCTACTCAATCGCGAACTTCCCCACTCTGCGCTGCCTGGAGCAATTACGGAACGATGTCTGTTATCATAATTTGCCGGTGACGGTGATTTCCGTGGGCGGCGGGCTGGCTTATGGCGCGCAAGGATATACCCACCACGGTGTTGAAGACCTCGGCATTATGGCGATGCTTCCGCATATGGTTGTGACGTGCCCCGCTGACCCGCATGAAGCGGAAACGCTTTTGCCACAGCTTATGGATCGACGCGGGCCGGCTTATCTTCGCCTTGGCCGTGCAGGTGAGCCTGTGTTGCATGACTCCAACACTCCCGTGAGGCTCGGCCGGGCCATCACCATGCGCGAGGGCAAAGATATTGCATTGCTCGCGACTGGGCCAATTCTTGGCCGAACACTAGCGGCGGCGGACACTTTGGCCGCGCGCGGTATCTCCGCTTCGGTCGTTAGCCTCCCCACATTTACGCCGCTTGATCTGGATTGCCTGCGCGCAGTGGCCAATACCCACCGGGCGATCTTGACCGTTGAGGAGCATGGCGCTTCGGGTGGCTTCGGCAGTCGTGTTGCTGATGTGCTGATGGAGGCTGGTCTCCACCCGCGCTTCGGGAAATACGGCATCACAGATGCGTTGCGCGGTCAGGTTGGCAGTCAGAACTGGCTACTCGATCAGATGGTGTCCATCGAAGACCGTGCTGTGGCGCTGTTATGAAGCTGTTCATCACAGGCGCATCCGGCTTTGTGGGTGCCGAAGTGCTGCGGATCGCGTTGGAGGATGGGCATGATGTTGTTGCTCCCGTACGTCCCGCAAGTGACGCGCATCGGCTTGCGCCTTTCAAGGGCCGCTATACCCATCTTGGGCTCGACATTGGGGACAAGCCAGCGCTTACTTCGGCACTGGCGGAACACCGCCCGGATGCCGTCGTTCACCTCGCCTGGGCGGGCGTCAACAACGCCGCACGATTTGACGAGGGTCAGATCAACTTGAACATCGACACCGCGTGCAATTTGGTGAGTGCGGCGGGAGCTGCCGGATGCGGTGCCTTCATCGGTGTCGGCAGTCAGGGCGAATACGGTGCAGGCAATGCGATGCTTGAGGACAGTTTGCCCACACCAACCACGCTTTATGGCGCCGCCAAAGTAGCGACACTTTTCCTGACCAAGCAACTGGCCGCGCAAGCCGGCATGCGGCACGCGTGGCTGCGGCTGTTTTCTACCTATGGCCCGAACGACAATGATGGCTGGATGATCCCCTCGCTGATCACCCAGATGCTCCGGGGTGAACGGCCGCAGACGACGCTTGGCACGCAAAATTGGGATTGGTTGCATGTCACGGATGTCGCGCGCGGGATTTTGGCAGCGGCGGCGACGCCAACAGCATACGGTGTCTTCAACCTTGGTTCCGGACAGGCGATACGCGTGCGCGACGCGATCGAAATGATCCGAGACCTTGCCGCGCCACAGATGGAACTCAAATTCGGCGAAATTCCGTTCCGCCCCGACCAAGTCATGCACATGGAGGCGAATATCGATAAGCTGCGTGACGCGACTGGCTGGGCACCGCGCATAACCCTGCGCGAGGGAATGGCCGCGACCGTCGCTTGGTATCGGGAGCATCGGCAATGAAGCTCCACCTTGTGCCGTTGCTGAAATTTGGGCTCGCTGGTGGCTTAAACACCGGCTTCGGATATTTGAGCTATGCCGCGCTGGTGCTCACTGGCCTGCCCCTCTGGCTGGCGGTTACCGGATCAACCATTTTGGCGATCGTCTTCAACTTCTACAGCTATGGCGGGCTCGTGTTTGGCGATACTTCGCGGCGCTTCTTGCCAAAATTTGTCGCGTTCTACGCAGCACTCGGTTTCGGGAATTATAGTGCACTCAAGGGCCTAACACACATCGGCGTTGGCCCGCTGATTGCACAGGCCATCTTGGTTCCGGTTCTGGCCATGATAGGTTACGGCGGGATGCGCCTGATCGTTTTTCGCTAATATAAGGGGCCATTGGAACAACATGAACAGCACCACCATCAAGAAAGAAGAACATTGTCATGGCTGAGATGATCATCAAAGATGAACGGGGTTTCAACCAGGTGTTTGCTGCTGTAGGCTCCACGCCGTTTCGGCAACAGCGCCGCAATGATTGGGTTTTGCAACAAATCGCGGCGGTGAAGGCGCGCCGGGTGCTTGAAATTGGTTCAGGTACCGGCGAATGCGCGGCCTATCTCGCGGCGCATTCAGACGCTGAGGTGATCGGCGTGGACATCAGCCCCGCGTTTATTTCTGCCTCGCGCGGGAATTATCAGGCACCCAATTTGCGCTATGAACTGTTTGACCTCTTGGGCGATAAGCCGCTCGAATTTGGCACGTTCGACATGGTGTGTGGCAATGGCATCCTACATCATCTCGTGCTTGAGTTGCCGGCTGTGTTGAAATCACTCAGACGCCTGACAAACCCGGGCGGCGGCCTCGCGTTCATCGAGCCCAACTTCCTGAACCCTTATTGTGCGTTCATTTTCGGCACCAAGATTGGCCGTCGAATGGCCAAACTCGAACCCGATGAAAAGGCATTCAAGCCCTGGCATTTGCGCTCGGCACTCGCCGATGCGGGATGGCACGACGTTCAGGTAACAACCCGTGATTTTCTCATCCCCGGCATTCCTGAGGCGCTGGTCAGCCCAACGCTTGCCGTCGAACCACTCCTAGAGGCGACGGCAGCGACCCGTTGGCTCGCACAATCGCATTTCATGATCGCACGGGCTTGAACCATGAAGCGTATATCGATCATTTCGCCTGCCTATAACGAAGAAGACAATGTCGAAGCCTGCCACAAGGCGGTGTTCGATCTTTTCGCTCCGGGCGGGCCACTGGCAGGCTATGAACGCGAGCACATCTTTGCAGACAATGCTTCACTCGATAGCACGGCAGAGATATTACGCCGTATTGCGGGACAAGACCCGAGCGTCAAGGTCATTCTCAATGCGCGCAACTTTGGTCCTTTTCGTTCAAATTTCAACGCCTTGCGCTATGCAACGGGCGATGCTGTCCTCGTCTTCCTGCCAACCGACCTGCAAGATCCGCCCGAGGTCATCCCCGAGATGGTTCGTCACTGGGAATCCGGCATCGAGGTTGTCGCGGGTGAACGCGCCAACCGAGAGGAGACGCTCCTGCTCCGCACGTTCCGCCGCATTTTTTATCGCATTTCAAACGAGCTCTCAGAATTTGAAATCCCCGAGAATGTTGGTGAATTCCAGTTGATTGACCGCAAGGTGTGGGAGGTTGTGGTTAGCCATACCGATCAATATCCTTATATTCGGGGCATCATTGCCTCGGCGGGCTTTCGGCGGCTGATTTTGCCCTACACCTGGAAATCGCGAAAGCGTGGCATTTCAAAGAACAATGCGTTTCATCTCGTTGATCAGGCGCTGAATGGTATATTCTCCTTCACGACGGTGCCGCTCAGGCTGTGCAGCCTCGTTGGTTTTGGTGTGGCTTTGCTCGCGTTCCTTTATGCCGTGACGACGATCATTTTGACATTGATTAATCCGGCGGCGGCACCAGCGGGCACGCAAACGGTGATTACCGCCGTGTTCTTTTTTGCGGGGGTACAGCTCATCTTTACCGGCGTGCTCGGCGAATATGTCACGGCAATTCACGCCCAAGTGCGGCGCGGCCCGATTGTCGTGGAGCGCGAGCGGATTAACATTCCTGCGGGTGACCCCTTACTCGGCGCTCACACATGACGGCGAACCCGATACCCGCGCTTATCTACATAATACTTTTGGGCGCAGCCCTGCTGCTCCCGTACGCCTCACGTCATTTTGGCTGGAAAGTCGCCGCCGACCGCGACCAAAATTGGCTTCCAATCTTGACGGTTGGCGGCGGAGTGGTGCTCGCGCTGTTGCGCGGCGAGTTTGTCATCGGGGGGGCGGGGATGTTGCTCCTCTCGGTTTTTGGCTTCGGGTTTTGGCAAATATCAGGCGCGTTGGCCGCATTGCTCTTGTTTTCAGCGGCAACGTGGTGGATTGCCGGCGTCGATCTTTCGTCCTCGCAAAAAATTCTGTTTACCGGCATCTGTCTTTTGCTCGCACTGGCCGCAAGACGAATACAGTTCAACGCGGGTGTTACTGTGGCCAAATCGTCCAGAGACATGGCCTTTGCATTTGGTTTGCTGCTCTTGGGCCTGCTTGCAGGTCTGTTGAGCGGTGCGGTCTCGAGCCCGCTCTCGGCGGCGCAGGCGTGGCACCATTGGGGTGCATATCTCTCACCGGTGGAGTCGTTGAATGCGGGTGGCGTCCCATTCCGCGACTTTCCTGTCCAATATGGCATGGGGCCAACGCTCCTCGTTGCCGGTTTGTGCGGCAGCAACTGCTGGAACGGCATTTATGTCGCAGTCGTGGCCTGCAATGCGCTTTATCTTGCGCTGCTGGGTTGGTCAGTCCTTTTGTTGACGCGGGGCATGGGTTTGCCAGCGCGCCTCCTTTCATTGGGATCAATGATCTGTGCGGTTCTGATTTGGACAGGCGATCCTGCTGATTGGGGAAGTCCACTCATTTATCCTTCGGTTGCCGGACTGCGTTTTCTGCCTTTGGTCGCATTATTATCATTTATCCTGACGATCGAAATGACCGAAATATTGCCCAAATGGCGGCTGTGGTGCGGCCACGCACTGTGGCTGGTCGGGCTGTTCTGGTCGCCGGAAGCGGCGTTTTTTTCGTCGCTCGTCTGGTGGCCCTACCTAGCCCTTCGTGACGCCGAATCGCGTGAAGGGTGGAGCGTATTCCTGCTGGGTGGCCTGCGCGGCGTGTTGGCGCTGCTCGCAGGCTATGCTGCGCTCGCCGTTTTGTTTCGCATCGTGTTTGACGCATGGGTCGCCGGTGATGATTTTCTCATCTACATTAAATACCCGCCGGGCCCGCTTCCGGTTTCATTGCTCGGGCCCGTCTGGTGGGTGGCGGTCGTGCTCATTCTGGCCGTGATGACATCACTTATTCACTCGACGCGCCGCGAAGGTCGTGCCCAATATGCGTGTTTTTTGGCAACGTTGGGATCACTCTCCTATTATCTTAGTCGCAGCCATGACAGCAACATTATCAATCTGTTTCCCTTTCTCTTGCTCTTGCTCATCGCAACGCTGGCAGCGCGGCAAACGCCATTTGTAATCGGATTTGTAAGAACGTCGCTTCTTGCCAGCATCGCTTTTGTTTCGGCCTTTGGGTTTCATTGGTGGACGGCCGAACGAGGCAGCAGTGTCGGAGGTGTGCAGTTTGGCGGCGCCCCCCTGATTGCACAATTTTCGCCGTTAACGCCGCAGCCGAAGTCCTTGGTGCCGCGTGATGCTGCGGTGGCATTCAATGATTTATACAAGCTTGGGGGCGGGCAAATTCTTCTGTTTGATCAGCCGCGCGTGATGGTGCTCTCCCCGTCGGGGGGCTATTGGACCGGCGTCAACAACAGCGCGAATTTTGACCCGCTGCCGAATGCGATTATTCTCCATTACATCCGGCGCGGTGCGGCTGTGTATCATCGACCGGGGTGGATCGTCATACATCGCGCGCAGGTCGGCGATAGCCATTGGCTACCCTTGTTTCGTGTCGTCTATGATGTGGATGCGCAACGTGACTATGGCACTTATGTCGCCTTCCACCTGACGCCCAAGCCCAAACAGTGACAAAAGAAGGTTCGATGCGCCTAACCGAGCGGTTGGCCTTTGGCGGTTTCCTCCTTTCGATTCTGTTTGGCATGCTGGTGCCGATTTATACCGATGAGGTTGGCTGGCGCATGCAGGAGCGCGCCTGGGTCGATGGCGGCGTTGATCGGATGATCAATGACATATGCGGCCCGGGGAGCATCGTCGCGCCGCCGCTGTTCATGATGCCGCTGCGCGCGCTGTCCGGCATTCTGAACTCAACATTCCCCGATCCACTCTATGTGCGCGTTGTTGGCGTCGGTTGCGCGCTGCTCTGGGCCTTTATGCTGCGGGGGCTGATTTCACGGATTGTAAGGGACAATGCGCAGCGCGCAACGCTCACCGCCCTTGCCTTTGGCCTTCTGGGCTTGGGCGTGTTGCCGATGCTTCTGGTGCTTAGCCGCCCGGAGCAACCCATTTTGCTGACATCGACAATGGCGCTCCTGATCGCGACGACCAAGCACCGCAATCAAGTGATGTCACGGCGCACCACCGTGTTGCGGGCTACAATGATCCTGCTTCTGGGTGCCGCCGCCGCCGCCTATCACATGAAAGGCGTGCTGTTCCTGCCGCTCTTTCTTGTTTGCATTTTCTTTTCGAGCCGGGGCAAGAATACGCTGCTGGCACGCATCGCCGCGATACTCCTGCTGATTGCGCTCAATGCCCAAGCGGCGCACTATTGGGTGGAACGCTTTCGTTGCCCGGGCGACAGCGTTCTCGCCGCCGATTTCGCGAAGCTCAATATGGCGTCTGCAATGGTTGGGCCGGGGGATTGGCAGAGCAAAGCCGCAAAAGCGATACAAGGAGCGAATCCCAACAATTATGTCGCCCTCGCTTTGGCGCAGCCGTATCCCATGTCGAGCTGGCTGCCGGCCAACCGCGTTACTCTGAACGAGGCTATGGCGCGCTACTTTCCGTTGATGCTCCCTTGGAATGCGGCGTTGCTGCTGAGCCTTTTCTGCCTGTTTCGAACGCTCGGCGACCGATGGCGTGAAAAGCATATAGATCTTACAGTTGCTGTGCCCATCGTGATGAGCACGCTCGTACTGGTCTGGGGTGTAACTCAGTTGGTGAAAAATGTTTATGAAGCGAGCCTAATGTTGCCCGCGCTTATGCTGTTTATCGTTTTCTCCCTCATCCCCGCCAAATGGAATGAAACATCGGCGCAGTGGCTCAAAGTTGTGGTCAGCATCATCGTCCTCGTGTCGCTTTTGGGACAGGCTGATATGGTGCTTCGTTTTGGCCCACCATTGTTGCGGGCGGCCGAACACCCGGGCTATGTTGAGGGTCAGCCTTTTTCTGCCTCAGCTTTCGGATATACGGCTGTGCGGGATAAAGTACGCCAAACAGCACGTCAGTGTCACATCGGCATGCATGGTCGCGCGCGCCATCCCCTAATCGACGACGTCACCTATTTCGCAATGAGTGACGGCTGGCAGCCCTTCCACCGACTCGGCGTGCTCTCAGAATGGAACGGGTCAATTCATGATCCGATGGCCTATTTGCGGGCCAAAAAATCTGACGGCGCCATCGTTGGCTGTCGCTACTTAACTGACGCGCAACGCCGCCTAGCACTCCAAAATGGGGAATTCTGCTGTTTGCCAACGGGCTAGGCACTGGTGCCGCATTCCAATGCTGAACCTGCGTTCAGCTACTCTATCGCCCCGATTCCAAGTGTATAGAAAATGATGAGATGCTTTTGACGCGCCGACGCTGCAAACATTGCATTGCGCAAATATAAATCAATAAGCTACTGATTTATAATGATAAAAACTGGAGCGGG
>JAYVZY010000193.1:0-7365 GCA_043782885.1 Sphingomonadales bacterium
TCAACCGACCCGAGCGGCTCAATGCTTGCTCGCTCGGGATGGCGGGGGAGATTTTTGCGGCGCTTGATAATCTGGGTGATGCGCGCGTGCTTATCATTACCGGTGCGGGGCGGGCGTTTAGCGCGGGGGCGGATTTGCAGGCGAAGGCAGGCGAGCATTCAATCTCGGGTGGGCGCGCCAGCTATCTCGCGCTGATGCAGCATTATAACCCGTTGATGCTCAAGCTCTCGCGGCTCAAAATGCCGGTGATTACAGCAGTGAACGGTGCGGCGGCGGGCATCGGCTGCTCGATTGCGCTGTGCAGTGATTTTGCGTTGGCCGGGAAATCGGGCTATTTCCTGCAAGCGTTCATCAATGTTGGTCTTGTGCCCGATGGCGGTGCAAGCTGGGTGCTACCACGCTTGATTGGCAAAGCCCGCGCCACACAGATGATGATGCTCGGCGAGAAGATCATGGGCGCGCAGGCCGCAGATTGGGGCTTGATTTACAAATGCGTTGAGGATGCCGATTTGCAGGCGGAAGCGCGTGCGCTGGCCGTGCGACTCGCAGCAATGCCAACGGTGGCGCTGGGAATCATGCGGCAGAATATTGGGGCGGCGCTGGAGAACGATTTCAGCACCGCTCTGCTGCGTGAGGCCGAGGGCCAATTGATTGCGGGTGATAGCGCCGATGCGGCAGAAGGCACGCTCGCCTTTGTCGAAAAGCGCAAGCCGGTGTTTACAGGGAAGTAAGATGGCGAAACTCGAAGCCCCAAAACTCGACGATTGGCAGGCCGCCGCCGCGAAGGAAGTTAAAGGCAAAGACCTAAATTGGGCAACGCCAGAGGGCATTGACGTAAAGCCGCTCTACACGGCGGACGATGTCGCGGTTGAGCCAGGCCTGCCGGGTTTTGCGCCCTTCACGCGCGGCGTAAAGGCGAGCATGTATGCGGGCCGGCCTTGGACAATCCGCCAATATGCTGGCTTCTCGACAGCCGAGGAGAGCAATGCGTTTTATCGGCGCAATCTGGCGGCGGGGCAGAAAGGCCTGTCGGTCGCGTTCGATCTCGCGACGCATCGCGGTTATGATTCGGATCATCCGCGCGTTGTGGGTGATGTAGGTAAAGCGGGCGTGGCGATTGACTCCGTCGAGGATATGAAAATCCTGTTCGATGGCATCCCGCTCGACAAGATGTCGGTCAGCATGACGATGAACGGCGCGGTGATCCCGATCCTCGCCTTTTTTATTGTGGCGGGTGAGGAACAGGGCGTTGATCGTGCTCAGCTTGATGGCACCATCCAGAATGACATTCTCAAAGAGTTCATGGTGCGCAACACCTATATCTATCCGCCAGAGCCTTCGATGCGGATTATTTCCGACATTTTCGGTTATACCAGCCGTGAGATGCCGAAGTTCAACAGCATTTCAATTTCCGGCTACCACATGCAGGAAGCGGGCGCGACGCAGTTGCAGGAACTGGCCTTCACCATCGCCGATGGCATGGAATATGTAAAATACGGTGTGGCGAGCGGGCTGGACATCGACAAGTTTGCGGGTCGCCTGAGCTTCTTCTTCGCCATTGGCATGAACTTCTTCATGGAAGTGGCAAAGCTCCGCGCGGCGCGCACGCTCTGGCATCGCGCGATGACGCAATTGGGCGCGAAGGATGAGCGGTCGAAAATGCTGCGCACCCATTGCCAGACCTCGGGCGTGTCATTGCAGGAGGCTGATCCCTATAACAACGTCATCCGCACGACGATTGAGGCGATGGCGGCGATGCTCGGCGGCACGCAATCGCTGCACACAAATGCGCTGGATGAGGCCATCGCGCTGCCTACCGATTTCAGCGCGCGCATCGCCCGCAACACGCAGATCGTGATCCAAGAAGAGACTGGCATGTGCAATGTCGTCGATCCGCTGGGTGGCAGCTACTATATCGAATCGCTGACCAATGAGCTGGTTGAAAAAGCGTGGGAGATTATCGAGCGGGTGCAGGCCGAGGGCGGCATGGCGAAGGCCGTGGCGGCGGGCTGGCCGAAATCGATGATCGAGGAAGCGGCGGCGGCGCGGCAGGCGCGGGTGGATCGTGCGGAAGATGTCATCGTCGGCGTCAATAAATATAAGCTGTCTGAGGCCGAGCTGCTGGACACGCTTGAGGTCGATAACGACAAGGTGCGCGAGGGCCAGATCGCGCGTATTAAGGCGACCAAGGCCGCGCGCAATGAAGCCAAGTGCCAAGAGGCGCTCAAGGCTTTGACGGAGGGCGCGCGCGCTGGTTCCTCAAGTGCCGTTTATCCTGAGCCTGTCGAAGGACTGCCTACCCCCTCCACCGCCTCGGAAAAGAAGGGCAATCCTTCGACAAGCTCAGGACAAACGGTTTTGGAACACAACTTGTTGGCCTTAGCAGTCGAATGCGCCCGCGAACGCGCGACATTGGGGGAAATTTCCGCCGCAATGGAAGAGGTGTTTGGCCGCTACGCCACGCAACCAGTCCCCGTAAAAGGCATTTACGGCAAGGCCTATGATGGCGATCCGCGCTTTGCCCTTGTTGTAGAAGGGGTCAGCGCGGTCGGCGCCCGCCTTGGCCATAAGCCGCGCATATTGGTCGCGAAAATGGGGCAAGACGGCCATGATCGCGGCGCGAATGTCATCGCCTCCGCCTTCAACGACATGGGTTTTGAGGCGGTCAGCGGGCCTTTGTTCCAGACGCCGGAGGAAACGCTGAAACTGGCACTAGAAAAGCAAGTGGATGCCATCGGCGCCTCCTCACTCGCGGCGGGCCACAAGACATTGATCCCCGAACTGATCCGCCTACTGAAAGAAGCGGGCCGCAGCGACATCAAGGTGTTCGCCGGCGGCGTCATCCCGCCGCAGGATTATGATTTCTTGCGCAAAGCGGGCGTCGTCGGCATTTACGGGCCAGGCTCGAATGTCGTCGAATGCGCCGCCGATGTGCTGCGTTTGCTCGGGCATAATATGCCACCGTTGGAGGAGTAAGAAATGAAGGCTGCACTCAACACAACCCTACTGACAGTGCTGGCGGCGTTAACGACTGCCGGCGCGGTATACGCAACGACAGCAGAAACGGCACCCACCAACGGCCGATCAATCGCGACTTTGGGCCGCATCCCACTCAAATCACGCGCTGGTTCCCCCATTTTGCTGCGCTCCCGCATCACACCAGGTAAGCCAACCTTGATCTCGATCTGGGCAAGCTGGTGTCCGCCCTGCATTGCCGAGGCGCCGTATCTCAATAAGATGCGCAAAGATTTTGGCAGCAAATACAATTTCATCTATATCAACCGCCGTGATGGCACCCCCGATACCACTCAGCCGCCGGAAGCCGTTGCCACGTTTTTATCGCGCGCAGGGCTGGCCGACATCGATTATGTTATCGCCGATGTGAGCGCCTATAAGCAGATTATCGGCCAAGATTTGAAAGCCATTCCTGATGGAAAAGTCGGCATCCCGCGCGTTTACCTCTTCGATAAAAACGGACACCAAATTCATACCGCTTATGGCTTTGAAGATGCGGACGGCAGCGATTTAGAAGCACGCCTCGCGCGGGCGATCGCGAAGTGATTGGACAAGTAACTGATATGACGACCCGCACCACCTGGACCCGCCCCGAAATTGCGGCGCTCTTCGACCTCCCCTTCGATGAGCTGATGTTCCAAGCGCAGACCATCCACCGCGCGCACCACGCCGTTGGGCAAATCCAGCTGTGCACCTTGCTCAGCATCAAGACCGGCGGCTGCGCGGAGGATTGCGGCTATTGCGCGCAATCGGCCTCGGCGAATGCAGGCGTCAAAGCCACCAAGCTGATGGATGTGCGCGAGGTGCTGCAATCGGCGGCGCGCGCGAAGGACTCCGGATCGCAGCGCTTTTGCATGGGGGCCGCATGGCGCAACCCGAAGGATAAGGACATGCCCGCGATTGTCGAAATCGTGCAGGGCGTGCGCGCGATGGGGCTAGAAACCTGCATGACTTTGGGCATGCTCACGCCCAAACAGGCCGATATGCTGGGCGCGGCGGGGCTGGATTATTACAACCACAACATCGACACTTCGCCGGAGCGCTATAACGAGATCATCACCACGCGGACGATGGACGATCGGCTCGATACGCTGGCCGAAGTGCGCCGCGCGAAGATCAATGTCTGCTCGGGCGGTATTGTCGGCATGGGTGAGACGCGCGCTGATCGGGTGGGCTTCATCCACACGCTCGCGACGCTGCCCAAGCACCCCGAAAGCGTGCCGATCAACGCGCTGGTGCCAGTGAAGGGCACAGTGCTGGGCGATATGCTGGCCGATACGCCGCTGGCGAAGATTGATGACATCGAGTTCGTCCGCACCATTGCGGTCGCGCGGATCACGATGCCGTTGAGCATGGTGCGCTTGTCAGCAGGCCGCGAGAGCATGTCCGAGGCAACGCAAGCGCTCGCCTTCATGGCGGGCGCGAACAGCATCTTCACGGGTGACAAGCTACTCACTACGGCCAACGCGGGCGATGATGCGGATGCGGCGCTGTTGGCGAAGCTGGGCTTGCGCGCGATGACGGCGGAAGAGCCGCTGCGGGCGTGTAAGGGTGCGGTGATGGAGGGTGTGGCGTAAATGGAGCAATATCCGACACAAGCAGATGTAGAAGATGCTCTCGTTGAACTGTTGGCCAAAAACGGCGGCGCAATGGCACCTCGTGATACATATGCTCCACTCGCTGACCACTTTAAGCTTCCTATAGCTTTGAGAACCGAGCTTTTGGAAGGACGGTCAGATCGGCATTGGGACAATATAGTCCAATGGGCACGAAATGGCTTGGCTAAGGCCGGTTGGGTAAGCAGAGCTAAGCGCGATTATTGGCAGCTCACCGAGGCTGGTATGAAGCGCGCTGAGAAATTGAAGCCAATTTACCCAGCCTCGCCGAGAGCCGAGAGGCGCCAGAAATCTCTAGAAACTGAGACAAAAATCGAAATGAACATCAAAAAAATCCTAATCGCCAATCGTGGTGAAATTGCCTGCCGCGTTATTCGCACTGCCCGTAAGATGGGCATTGCCACTGTCGCGGTGTATTCTGATGCTGATGCGCGCAGCCCGCATGTGTTGCTGGCGGATGAGGCGGTGCATATTGGCCCTTCGCCTGCTGCCGAGAGCTATCTGCTTGCGGACAAGATCATCGCCGCGTGCAAGGCAACTGGTGCGGATGCAGTGCATCCCGGTTATGGGTTTCTGTCTGAGCGCACCTCATTTGCTAAGGCGCTGGCGGCGGAGGGCATCGCGTTTGTTGGCCCGCCGGTGAATGCGATTGCCGCGATGGGTGACAAGATTGAGTCGAAGAAACTTGCACTGAAAGCGGGCGTCAATGTCGTCCCCGGCTTTGTGGGCGAGATTGACGATACCGAGCACGCGGTGCGGATTGCCAACGAAATCGGCTATCCGGTGATGATGAAGGCCTCTGCGGGCGGCGGCGGCAAGGGAATGCGGCTAGCCTATTCCGAGGCGGATGTGCGCGAGGGCTTTGAGGCAACGAAGCGCGAGGGGCTGGCGAGCTTTGGCGATGACCGCGTGTTCATCGAGAAGTTCATCCTCAACCCGCGCCATATCGAAATTCAGATATTGGGCGATCAGCACGGCAATATCCTGTATCTGAACGAGCGCGAATGCAGCATTCAGCGGCGGCACCAGAAGGTGGTCGAGGAAGCGCCCTCGCCGTTCGTTACGCCCAAGATGCGCAAGGCGATGGGCGAGCAATGCGTGGCGCTGGCGCGCGCGGTGGGCTATTATTCTGCCGGAACCGTCGAGTTGATCGTGAGCGGCGCGGATGCGACGGGCGAGAGCTTCTACTTCCTTGAAATGAACACGCGGCTTCAGGTGGAGCATCCGGTGACCGAGTGCATCACGGGGATTGATCTGGTGGAGCAGATGATCCGCGTGGCAGCGGGCGAGGCTTTGAGCTTCACGCAGGCGGATGTGAAGCTTGATGGCTGGGCGATTGAAAACCGCGTGTACGCTGAAGATCCGTATCGCGGGTTCTTGCCGAGCACGGGGCGGTTGGTGCGGTATAGTCCACCGACCGCTCATCCCGAGCGGAGACGAGGGACAAGGTCGAGCGAAGCCGAGAACTCTAACCGCGAAGACCTCGGCTTCGCTCGGTCGGGTGTCTCGACTTCGCTCGACATGAGCGGGATCAGAGGCATCAACGGCGTGCGCGTCGATGACGGCGTGACCGAAGGCGGCGAGGTCAGCCGCTTTTATGATCCGATGATCGCCAAGCTGATCACTTGGGCCCCCACGCGGCTACAAGCGATTGACAAGCAAATCGCCGCGATTGACCAGTTTGAGCTGCAAGGCGTCGGCCATAACCTCGATTTCGTGTCCGCGATCATGCAGCATCCGCGCTTCCGCTCGGGTGAAATCACGACGGGCTTTATCGCGGAAGAATATCCCGATGGCTTCAAGGGCGCGCCTGCCACGCCCGAATTGATCCGCGCGTTCGCGGCAATTGCGGCGTTCGCGGCGACTGCGGAAGCCGATCGTGCGCGGCGGGTTGATGGGCAATTGGGCGATCGGTTGCGCCCGCCGTCCACATGGTCAGCCCGCTTTGATGGCGCGACGCATGAGGTGAACCTCGACATGGACGATGTGACGGTAGATGGCACGCCGCTTGACATCGCGCTCGAATATACACCGGGGGATCGACTGATTGAGGCCGAAGTCGATGGCCAACCGCTCGCCGTAAAGATCGAACGCACGCGCTCAGGCTTCAGGCTCACCACGCGCGGGGCGATCCACAAGGTGCTGGTATTGCCAGGCCATGTTGCGCCTTATGCCAAGCATATGATCGAGAAAATTCCGCCCGATCTCTCACGCTTCCTGCTCTGCCCGATGCCGGGGTTGCTGATGACATTGCATGTGAAGGCGGGCGACAAGGTGGAAGCCGGTCAGCCGCTCGCCGTCGTGGAAGCGATGAAGATGGAGAACATCCTGCGGGCGACCAAATCGGGCGTGGTCAAATCGGTTGAAGCCGCGCAGGGCGATAGCCTCACCGTCGACGCCATCATCCTGGAGATGGCATAACAGCCACCGACAATGTTACTGTTTTGCCGTTCCCACGTCTGATCCCGCCCAAGCCGTGAATGGTGGAGCGCATCACCTCTAAATCATGCTGCTTGAGAATTCTGTTCACGATCTATTGGATGTGGTGCTAGAGAGAAGGGGGACATGCCGAATTGATCGCCGTGGTTGAGCGGGAAACCCTCGGCTGAAAACAGAAATTGGCACTTAAATGAGCGAATATTCAAAGCTAAATGAAGCGATTATGAACAGTCCGATCGCATCTGTGGTCAGCAATCCCCGGGCCGCCGATAACCCGATTGTTGCGTGTAACCAA
>JAYVZY010000194.1:0-2140 GCA_043782885.1 Sphingomonadales bacterium
CCAGCGCGTTATGATGGCTGTACAATTCAAGGGACCTCCAAAGGCAGTTAAGTTCATCAAAGGCTGCCTTACGGTTATTGGAAGTCCCCTTGGGGCAGCGATCAGTCGCCTATGCCGGGCGAGGGTAAAAGTAAAGTAAAAATTGGGGGTGGGGAGGGGAGATTACGGACGCGGGGCTAGGGCTCGATCAGATTAAAGAGCTGTGGTTAAAAGAGTTAATGCATGTGCCACTTTAAGCTCATGCTGGACATATAATATTACGTAATTTACACGCGGCTTCGTATGGCGACGCCGCAAGTAAATTTTACGCTGGTTCAAGCACTCCGTGGCATTGCGGCTTTGTGGGTGGTGATATTTCACGCGGCTGAAGGTGGGCATATTGAGAAATTGCGTTTGGTTATGCCAAAATTTCTTTTCGCAATCCTGTTTGATGCGGGTCACTATGGTGTGGCGATATTTTTTGCACTTAGCGGTTTTGTCATCGCGCATTCGTTGAGAGATGCGGTCGTAACGCCGAAGTTTGCCGGAAAATTTATCCTTCGTCGCTCCATTCGGCTTGATCCGACATATTGGGCGACAATTGCATTAATCGTTACACAACAGAGTCTTAAGGGCGGTCTCACAAGCAAGATAGCACCTCAAGTGTCAGGCGGGCAACTTCTCGCGCATCTTTTTTACGCGACGGATGTGTTGGGTTATCGCCAAATCAATGTGGTTTTCTGGACGCTTTGTTTTGAAATTCAATTTTATCTCGGTTTCATCGTTTTATTGGTTCTTGAGCGGAGTCTCAACGAGAAGTTTGGCAAGCGTTTTGGCGCTAGCGTCCGGATTGCGATGTTTGGCTTGGCTGCCGCTGGCGCATTGCATTTATACCACGGTCTTCATGTTGGCATTGCTTTGATCATGTGGCACTCATTCTTTGTTGGCATCGCCGCTTATTGGGCTGCCGTACGGGGGGCACGCTGGTTGCTCGCCTTAATGGCTCTTGCAGGCATGATGACCATTTATGGTTCAATTGGAGATTTGATAAGCGCGGCCACTGCCGTGTTACTGTATGTTGCACTGCAGACAGGCCGGATCACGACCGCATTATCAAGCCCGCCGTTGCAATGGCTTGGGATGGTCTCATACAGCCTCTATCTGACACACAACTTCGTCGCGGGGTCGGCCTTTTGGGCCTTGAGAAAAGTTGTCCACGGCGGCAGTGTTCTGTCAGAGGCGTTTGGATTGATCGTCGTTACCGGAATTTGCCTGATCGCAGCATATGTGATGTGGTGGCTCGTAGAGCGTCCTTCGCATAATTTCGCGAAGTATATTGGCCGCAGCTTTAGTGCGAGCTAATCAGGAGTTTCGGTGAGAACGAACTAATCTAATGTCCGCTGTTTCCCTAACCAGCCACCCCGCCGAACTCCCCGCTATCGATCATTCGCCAGCCGCATATCGAGATAGCGGTCAACCGAGCCCATCAGCTCAGGCATTTCGTTGTTGAAATAGTGATTCGCGCCTCTGATTTCGTCATGATGGATCGTGATGTGCTTTTGCGTGCGCAATTTATCGACCAGCTTTTGCACAGCGCCCGCAGCGACGACCTCATCGGCAGTGCCCTGAATGATGATCCCGGAGGACGGGCAAGGTGCGAGGAAGGTAAAATCATACATGTTTGCTGGCGGTGCAATCGAAATAAAGCCTTTAATTTCAGGGCGGCGCATCAGCAATTGCATGCCAATCAACGCGCCGAAGCTGAAACCGGCGATCCAAGTGGTTTGCGCTTCAGGATGAATGCTCTGCACCCAATCGAGCGCGGAGGCGGCGTCTGAAAGCTCTCCGACGCCATTGTCGAATACGCCCTGCGATTTGCCGACGCCGCGAAAGTTGAAGCGCAAAGTCGCAAATCCGCGCCGCACAAAAGTCTTATACAGCGATTGCACGATCGCATTGTTCATCGTTCCGCCGCCTTGCGGATGCGTGTGCAAAATCATGGCGACTGGCGCACGTGGGCGCGGCCCAGGATTAAAACGGCCTTCAAGGCGGCCTTCAGGGCCAGGGAAAATGACTTCGGGCATGGACACTCAATCTAATTCTAGCGGAAACGCGTCAGCTTGAAACTTTGGGCTGTGCGCAGGAAGCGGAGGCTATATAG
>JAYVZY010000195.1:0-2845 GCA_043782885.1 Sphingomonadales bacterium
ACCTCTTGTCGCTCCGGTGCGCGTTTGGCGGGCACCAGTGGTACTCACGAGCCGTGCGAAGGCCGAACCAGCCAGAGTCGTCGAACCGATTGCCGAGAACAAACCCGGGCCTTTAACGATGTTGGTGCCCGTGCTGCTGAGCAGTGTGATGACATCGCCATCCTTC
The DNA here is from genome assembly GCA_043782885.1 of Sphingomonadales bacterium. Taxonomy (GTDB): domain Bacteria; phylum Pseudomonadota; class Alphaproteobacteria; order Sphingomonadales; family Sphingomonadaceae; genus JAGWQR01. The sequence goes on from JAYVZY010000195.1 coordinate 167, forward strand.
AACGCCAGTTTGGTCGTCGCCGACACTGATTTTCCCGGCGGGTAGAGTTTGGCCGACGGACCAGTTGAGCGGACGATGACCGAGTCCGCACTGGCAACGCTGGCCATCAGACCGGCAACCAAAAGCCCAGAAAAAGTGGCTATTTGTCTAGTCGAGAACATAATGGCCTCCAGCATCTTGATGTTGTAAACGATATACAAAATTCGCCAGCGCTGCATCCCCCGGGTCGGCGATTGACAACGCATACAGGGATTCCAGTGCCGTCTTATCGCCCGCTATCGCCTGTGTTGCAAGCGCAGAATAGGCCTCGCGCTCTGCGGGGGGCATCGCTGGCACAGGCTCGAAGATAGTGATCGGTGTGGCACGGCCACGCAACACGACACACCCCAGTGGCCTAAATATGTTCAGCCCACTGCGACCAGCGGCCTCGGCACTCACCAGAATATTTGATTTCGTCTGCTTATTTGCCGATTCGAGCCGCGACGCTGTGTTCATGCTGTCGCCGAGCGCGGTGTATTGGATGCGCCCTTCACCGCCAAAATTGCCAACAATCGCCTCACCAAAGTGCAAACCAACACGCGTGCGACCGACCGGTGGCACGCCTTCTGGAATCGATTTACGAAACGCCTCGCCCGCCTGATACATCGCCAATGCCGCCTTCACCGCGCGTTCGCCGTCATCGGGACGAGCAATGGGCGCGCCCCAGAACGCCACGACCGCATCACCGACAAATTTGTCAATCGTGCCGCCATGGCTAAGCACCACATTGCTCAGCGTTTCGAGATAACGATTAAGCAAAGTGGCAACCATTTCGGGTTCAATGGCGTGAGAGAGTTTGGTAAACCCTTCCAAATCTGAGAAGATCACAAATATCTCGCGCTTCTCACCGCGCAGTTTCAATGCATCGGGGTCACGCAGTATTTCAGTGGCAATGCTACGCGGAAGGTATTTTCCAAGCGCAGATTGGGCGAACTTCCGCTGCTCCGAGCCAAGCGCACGCGCGCCGGAGCCGACAATTGCAAAGGCCAGAAACCAGCCAACAATCCAGCCAAATGCCGGGAGGCCATAACTGTCGTGATCTTTACTCGCGAGCCAGAAGGGGACGCCGCCCAGCGTCGCGATTTGGATGGTCAGCAGGCTTGTCGCGAGGGCGGGGCGCACATTTCCTGCTGCGGTCAACCCACCTGCCAAGATCACGCAGACCGCATCAATCCACAGCGCACCATCGGAAATGGGTATGAGAAGCCGCTTATCGAGCATTTGTGCGATCATGTGCGCGAAAATTTCTATGCCCCACGTTGAGCGGCTCTCGTCCGCCGCTTTTCCCCGACTGAGCGGTGTCTGGAACAGATCAATATCCTGAATATTGCCACCAATCAGCACAAACCGACCTTCAATTTGTTTTTTGAAGAGCGCCAACGCGGCGGGAGAAGCGAACAACGCATCATTCGCGAGATTGTCGATCGGGATGGAAGCGAATACCGGCTGACCTTTCAGGACAGGCTGGCGGTAAGCTAGGCTGCCTGTGTAACGCATGAATTCGGTTGCCTCTGGGTCCATAGCGTTCGGGATACGCGGCGGATCGTTTGGTACAATCTCGGCCCAGCGGCGCAACACATTATCGGCATCTGTGTCGAGCACGATGCTGGTCGGGTGCACATTACCAATTGCAATATTTTTGTTAAAATCGTCAATAAACTGTTGTTGTTGAAAAAGAATTTTTTCACGCGCCGTAGATGCAGATGCGTAAGCCAGAAACGTTGGCGTTTTCATATTCTGAAATGCGGCGATGATCTGCGGATCTTCCGGTCGTGCCTGGTCAATCAAGATGTCTATGCCGATGGCACGCGCGCCAAGCCGATCAATCCGCTTGAGCACCTTGGCCAAAATTGCGCGGTCCAACGGCGAACGGATGTTGGTATTTATTAACGTTTCGTCTGTATATGGGATGATGACGATGCGGTCGTCTTGTTCAACCGTCGGCGCTGTCGCAATTTGACGCGCGTCGTAGAGCGCATATTCAGCATCAATGAACATTGGCATGTGCCAGCTGAAGCGCGCGACCAAAATCGCGACAATCAACGCGAAAACGGACAGCAGTGTCCGTGTGCGACCAATTTGACGGAATAAACGATAGATATTACCGAACACCGCGGGGCGCAATGAGGATTGATTGGGACTCGTCACACCTGTCTGGATAGCCGATATTTCACCGTGAGAACAGCATAAGTGAATTTTCAATTTAACATAATACATATTATCAGATTATGTTTACGATCGCTCAATCCCGTCAAACCGACCCATAGGCAGTCACGACGATGGACGTATGAAATTGCCGCTGTTAAGTGCTACATACATTCTCAAGCGGTACTAAAATGACTCTAGATGAAATCATAACCCGTCACGCGCCCCTTGATGGAGCGCTGTTGCCCATTTTGCTCGATGTTCAGTCCGCATTTGGGTATATCAGTGAGGACGCAATACGGTTGATTGCTGCAGCACTTAATCTCACACGTGCGGAGGTTTATGGTGTGGTGAGTTTCTATCACGATTTCCGGCAATCCCATGACCCGCGCCCATCACTAAAATTGTGTCGTGCTGAGGCCTGTCAGGCGCGTGGCGTTGAGGCGTTAGTGGCAGCGTTACCCGATGATCATCGCGTCAACATTGAGGCGGTAT
>JAYVZY010000196.1:0-2987 GCA_043782885.1 Sphingomonadales bacterium
CAAATGGCGTGCGTGGGTGCACACTTAGCGTATCTGGGAGGCGCTGATGTCTGACGATCCACCGAAACCACCACGCACATTCTCGCCGAACGCGGTGCACCTGGTGCGCACGACACAGATGATCAATGTCAGTCTCTCGCAAATGGCGGATCAGAAGGCGAGCATCCTGATGGGGGCGACGTTTGTGTCATTCACCATTGGCATCGGGCAGGCCACCAAAGCCGGGTTGACAGTCTCGCTCAGCCTGCTCATCGCTTTTGCGTTTCTGTCAGCACTGTTTGCCGTTTATGCGATCATGCCAAGTGTAAGGCCCAAACCGAACACCAGCACCAACATTCTGTTCTTCGGATATTTTACCAAGATGAGCGAGGCGGACTACGTCGAAACCATGCTCACGCAACTTGAGACTGACGAAACCCTTTATCGGACGATGCTACGCGATATTTACCAGAACGGGCAGGTGCTGGAGCACAAGAAATATAAGTTTCTGGGCTATGCGTACCGGATTTTTCTGTGTGGATTGACGTTGACTGCAATCAGCTTTGGGCTGGAGCGCTTGCACATATTATAGCCATTTGCGCTCGCGATAATCAGCGAGCGTTGTTTTTACGCCGGTATGTGTATTTACCAATGGTTGCCAAATGGTTGCAGGCGGGCGGCGGGTAGGATCGACGCGCCAATCTGGATGGGCCATGTAATTGACGCGATCATTGGTGAGCCTCGCGCGGGAACGGCGAAAGAGCGTGTCGATGTGTGCGCCGATCAGCAGCACCGCTTTGGGGAGATGCAGAACCGTGACGCGCCTATTGAACGCCAAGCCGATGGCGCGAATGAAGCTGGCGTTTGTCCAATCGTCGCTGCCGTCGTCTGGCTCATAAACCTGCGCACCCGCCTCCGGCGCATCCACCAGCGCGAGGAGGAGACGCGCGAGGTCTGCGACGTGGAGAACGGAGATATGCCCGTTCGGAGGCAGCGGAACCAAGCCGCCACGCGCTGCTTTGAAAATATCTAGCGTGTCCTTGTCGCCTGGCCCATAAATCCAAGGCGGGCGAACAATCGTCCATTCGAGAGCAGACGCCGCGACGATGTTTTCCGCTTGCGCCTTTGACCAGCCGTAGTTGGAGAGTTCGGGCCGGCGGGCTGTCAGTGATGATACGTAGATGAAACGTCGGACGCTGGCGTCCCGTGCGGCGTCGAGCAGCGCGCTCGTGCCCATAATATTACTTGCTTCAAATTCCGCGCGAGTCGTCGCATTCACGACGCCAGCGACGTGAAGAACCGCATCTGTGCCCGAGACCAAGGCCGCTAGGCTCTCAGGCTTATCGAGCGCGCCTGCCACCCATGTCACACCCTTTTCCGGCATCTGCGTTGAACGCGTCAAGGCGCGCACGTGCCAGCCCTTCGCCACTGCCATCGTGATCAGGATGCGACCAACGAATCCCGTGCCGCCCGTGATCGCTAAAGTTGGCAGCGTCACAACAAGACCATATGGTCGCAATGCACCAATGCGGCGCGCGGCGCATACCCCAAGAGTTGAGCGAGTTCAGCGGAGCGTTTACCACAGATGCGCGCGGCGTCGGCGACATCATATTCAGTTAAGCCACGGGCGATGGTCTCGCCTTCAGTGTTGACGACATCCACGACATCCCCGCGTGCAAATTTACCCGAGACACGTTGTGCTCCCGCCGGCAGGAGGCTCACGCCGCCCCTGCCAAGCGCCTTTGCGGCGCCATCATCGACAATAATTTGTCCTTTAATTTTGAGTCGCCCCGCCAGCCAAGCTTTATGTGCGCTCATCGCAGATCGGGCGGCAAAACGTGTGCCGACCCCGCCCGCCGCCAATCGCGCAAGGGGATGATCATGCTGACCGGACACCAAAACCAGATCAATCCCCGCGCTATTAGCCGCGCGCGCCGCTTCCAGTTTTGACGTCATGCCGCCAGAGCCAATGCCAGATGAGCTTCCCACACCGGCCATCGCTATAATCCTCGAATCGACGCGCTTGACCAGCGGGATGAGCTTTGCGGCAGCGTCGCGCGTTGGGTCTGCTGTGTAAAGACCATCCACATCTGACAGCAAGACCACCTCCCCTGCCCCAGCAGCCTGCGCAACGCGCTCGGCCAGTCTGTCATTATCTCCCACGCGGATTTCGTCGGTGGCGACCGTATCATTCTCGTTGATGATCGGCACAACACCCAGTTCCAGCAAGCGCGCGAGTGTCGCCGTGATGTTGAGATAACGACGACGATCTTCAAAATCTTCATTTGTTACAAGAACTTGAGCCGCATTAATATTATGGTACGCGAGAAGATCCGCCCAGCACCCGGCGAGCGCAATCTGCCCCGTGGCTGCGGCGGCCTGCGCATCTTCAAGGCTCGCGCGCCCGCCCTTGGGCAAACCAAGACGCCGCGCACCCAACGCAATCGCGCCCGACGACACAACGATAATTTGTGTTCCCGATGCACGACGTTCGGCGATGTCGGCAACGAGTGTGGCGAGCCATCGCGCATGCACCGCGCCCGCGTCATCAACCAGCAACGATGAGCCGACTTTGATGACGATGCGCTTTACAGCGGCGACCACGGCTTCGCCTCCTCCTCAATATCGCCGGCCTCGATGGCGGCCTCGCGTGCCTTTACGCCGACGGCATCTGCCAGCGCATCAAGCACGGCTTCAACGCCCTGCCCTCCTGCACCCGAAAGCAGCATCACTTCCGCCTTGCTCGCGCGCTTGAGCTTGGTGGCGAGCTTCTTGAGCGCTGCGGGGTCCAGCGCGTCACTCTTGTTCAAGCCGATCACCTCGGGCTTATCAATGAGCCCCGCACCATAGGCTTCAAGTTCACCGCGCACGACGCGCCAATTGTCTACCGGATCGTCGGCGGTGGCGTCCACGAGGTGCAGCAGCACGCGGCAGCGCTCGATATGGCCCAAGAACCGATCGCCGATCCCGGCACCATCCGCTGCACCTTCGATCAGGCCAGGAATATC
>JAYVZY010000197.1:0-6881 GCA_043782885.1 Sphingomonadales bacterium
GCTTGCCTGTGATATTGCAATCACAAAGCCGATCATCGCCACGCACGGCCATCTGCCCTTCGTGGCAGATCATCTCGCCAAGTGGCGTGACGGGCGGCAGGCTAAACTGACCGCTGCCGCCATCGTGGATATGGCTGACGTTGGGTTGACCAAAGACACGCCCATGGCGTAGGCCACAGCCAACCTTGTCATGGGCATATTCGCGCTCTAACAAGAGCTATGCGGGAATTGGGACGCAAATTTCCCAATGATTACAGTGCCCATCTTTGTACTCTACGGGACGCCAATGGCTTTTTGGGCGGGCGTCCCGGTTAGCCGTGGTGGCCAATCCACGCGCGCAACGGATTGGCTGGATCGAGTAAAATCCGCACCGTGAGCCCAATTGAGACCAGCACCAGCAATGGTCGGATCAGTCGCGCGCCGTGTCTCACTGCAAAATGGCTGCCGATCCACGCGCCGCAAATGTTCGCCACGCCCATCACGAGCGCCACCATCCAGATGACTTGGCCAGCGCAAATAAACAACACACAGGATACCAGATTACTGGTGAGATTCAGCGCTTTGGTATGGCCTGTCGCGCGCGACAAACCCATGCCCGCCAGGGCCACGAGGCTTGCGGCGAAGAAGCTCCCCGTGCCGGGCCCGAAAAAACCATCATAAAAGCCAATGAAACTGGCGACGCCCGCATAAGCCGCCATCGAAATCCGTTGATGTGCATCCTCATCGGTCATGCGCGGCGAGAGCAGAAAATAGGCAATCGTCGCCAGCATCAACACGGGGATGATCAGCTTAAGCGTGGCGATCTTGATGACCTGCACGAGCCACGCACCGAGCGCCGCGCCGAGTGCTGTCATCACCAGCGCTGGCACCAACGGTCGCCAAGAAATCAATCCCGCACGATGGTAGCGCCACGTCGCAATGCTGGTGCCAAGGCTGCTTTGCGCCTTATTGGTGCCGAGCGCGGCAATCGGTGGCATGCCAGAGGCCAGCAAAGCGGGAACCGTAAGCAATCCGCCGCCACCCGCGATACTATCTACAACGCCCGCCCCAAAGCCCGCTGCAGCCAGAACCAGCATGTATGGCGTATCGATGATCAAGGCTGGTGGTGACTGGCGGTTTGCATAGTGCGCGGCTATGGCACGGGCCATGACCGACGGCAATCGCTTCCAGTTCACCATCCATGCCACAGATGGCAAAGCACGGTCCGGCACGATCGCGATGCAGCGCGGCGAGATCCGCACCCCCGCGTTTATGCCGGTGGGCACTGCCGCTACGGTGAAAGCGATGCGGCCAGCGGAGGTGCGCGCCACTGGCGCGGACATCATCCTTGGGAACACGTACCACCTCATGCTCCGGCCTACAGCGGAACGGATGGCGCGGCTTGGTGGGTTGCATAATTTTATGCGTTGGGACCGGCCAATCCTGACAGACAGCGGTGGTTATCAGGTGATGAGCCTGTCCGACCTCACCAAGCTGACAGAGGAGGGCGTCGCGTTCAAATCGCATCTGGATGGCGCACGGCACATGCTTTCGCCGGAACGTTCGATGGAAATCCAACGGTTGCTGGGTGCCGATATTGTCATGGCGTTTGATGAATGCACCAAGAATAATGCGACCTATGACGAGGCGGCCAAAAGCATGGAGCGCTCGATGCGTTGGGCGCTGCGTTCGCGTAACGGGTTTGATGCGGGTGGTGAACATGCGTCCAAAGCCGCGCTGTTCGGCATTCAGCAGGGCGCGTTGAACGAGGAACTTCGTGCGCGCTCTGCCCACGCGCTAACGGACATCGGCTTTGATGGTTATGCGATTGGCGGTCTGGCTGTGGGCGAGGGGCAGGAAGCGATGTTCGCCACCCTTGACTTCGCGCCCGGACAACTACCTGCCGATAAACCGCGCTATCTTATGGGTGTCGGCAAGCCCGATGACATTGTCGGCGCAGTCGAGCGCGGGGTCGATATGTTCGATTGTGTGCTGCCCACTCGCTCAGGCCGCAACGGGCAGGCGTTTACCTGGAGTGGGCCGCTGAACATCCGCAACGCTAAGCATAATGAGGATCAGGCGCCACTCGATGCGGCGTGCGGGTGCCCCGTATGCACCCAATTCAGCCGCGCTTACCTCCACCACCTCGTCAAATCAGGTGAGATTTTGGGCGCAATGCTGATGACGCAGCATAATCTGCATTTTTATCAGGATTTAATGTCGGCCTTACGCGCTGCGATTGCGGAGGGGCGACTGACGGATTTCGCAAACGAATTTCGCGCCAAATATAAAGGCTAGCGGAACCGATCCCAAAGCCAGGCGGCGGCGGCAATCAACGCCGCCACTCCCATACCGATCACGAGCCCCGCAGAGGGCTGATGGTTGCGCAACCCAATCACTGTGCCGATGATAATCGCGATGAGCATCAAGCAGCCGGGGCCGGTTGCGGGACGTTTGGGAGGCGGTATATTATCCATCAGCCCGCTCTGACACGGCGCGGCTGAGAACACCAGCGCCGCGATAAAATTCTGCTTAACCACTGCTTCACCACCCCTGTCGGCGCGGCGTTAAGGGCTTGTGATCTACCGCTTTTTCTTCGCTGCAAGGACGACACTTGACTCACCAACCTATTCTTATTGATCGCGCAGCGTATGACTGCGCGCAAGAGCTACTGGCTCTTTTCGGCAGCCTCGCCCCCTATGAGGCAAAGGCGCGCGCTGACGAGAGTCGTGATATTGGCAATGTTTCCCATTATTGCCGGTGGCGCGTGGTGGAACGCCTCATCGGCATGTTAACCGATGAAGACGAGGACGCGACGCTGCATTAATCCTCAAATGGATCGCGCACCAAAATCGTATCCTCGCGCTCTGGTGAGGTAGAGACGAGCGCGACGGGGCACTGGATCAATTCCTCTACACGGCGCACATATTTGATCGCCTGCGCGGGGAGCTCCGCCCAGCTTCGTGCGCCCGCCGTATTTTCTGACCAACCGTCCATCGTTTCATAAATCGGGGTGACAGCAGCCTGATCGGCCGCGTGCGCGGGGAAATGGTCGAGTGTTTTGTCGCCCAGTCGATAACCCGTGCAGATGCGCAGCGTATCAAACCCGTCGAGCACATCGAGTTTGGTAAGCGCGATTCCCGTGATCCCCGATACCGCCGCCGATTGCCGCACGAGCACCGCATCGAACCAGCCGCAGCGCCGTTTGCGCCCGGTCACGGTGCCGAATTCATGTCCGCGCTCGCCCAACCGCTGGCCGGTTTCATCCTCCAACTCGGTCGGGAATGGGCCAGAACCAACCCGCGTCGTGTAAGCCTTCACAATACCAAGCACAAATCCCGCAGCCGCTGGCCCCAAGCCCGTGCCGCTCGATGCCGTGCCCGCGATGGTGTTCGAGGACGTGACGAACGGGTAGGTGCCGTGATCGACATCGAGCAGCACGCCTTGCGCGCCCTCAAACAAAATCCGCTTGCCTGCCTTGCGCGCTGCGTTGAGCCCCAGCCAGACCGGCTTGGAAAACGGCAGGATGAAGCCCGCAATTTCGCGCAATTCCGCGAGCAACGCCGCCCGATCGACCGGTGGCTGGCCAAAGCCCGCGCGGAGGGCATCATGGTGCGCGCACAGCCGGTCTAGCTGCGGCTCCAAATCATCCAAATGTGCGAGATCGCACACCCTGATCGCACGGCGACCAACTTTATCTTCATAGGCCGGGCCGATGCCGCGCCGTGTCGTGCCAATTTTTCCTGCCCCCGACGCATCTTCGCGCAGGCCATCGAGATCGCGGTGCAACGGCAAGATCAGCGGGCACGTTTCAGCAATTTGAAGATTATCTGGCGTAATCGTGACGCCCTGCCCGGCCAGCTTCGCCACTTCATCGCGGAAGTGCCATGGATCCAGCACGACGCCATTGCCGATGACGGAGAGCGTGCCACGCACAATGCCCGAGGGGAGCAGTGAGAGCTTATAGGTCTGATTGCCGACAACCAGCGTATGCCCTGCATTGTGTCCGCCCTGAAAGCGCACCACCACATCGGCGCGGCTTGCCAGCCAATCAACAATTTTGCCCTTGCCCTCATCACCCCATTGCGCGCCGATGACTGTTACGTTGCCCATGTTCTTAATGTCCTGAGGTTAGAGGAGCTGCGGCGCGCCGTTGCTGAGAATATGGGTGCAGCCGAGCGCTGTTGCGTCATCGTCTTTGGAGAGCGCCGCGACTGTCACCCAGCCTTCGGCGCGCAGCCTCGTCGCGACATTGGGGTTGGTGGTGAGCGGCAAGAACACGCGCTTTACCTCCGTCTGGCCCGCGCCCGAATCCACAAGCGGATCAAGATAAAGTGAAAAACCAATAGCTGGCTCCTCAGTGCCATCGCTGTGAATCAGCGTATAGCTCCCGCCGCGCCCGATTTCGCCGTTCAACCCCTCACCAAACAACGAAAAGCCGAGCCAGCTCTGGTATTCAAAGCCATGCCGCTCGGTTGGATCGAGGGTGATCCGTGCTCGGTCGCCTACGGCCGCCGCAATCGCCTCGATCGCCGCCAAGCGTGGCTCAAGCACGTGCGTCGCATCAATTTGCCGCAAATGCGCGAGCGCGTCGGGAAACGGCCCAGCGGCAGCGATCAGCGGGAGATATTCCGCCGCGCCGAGCCCAACCAATCCGCCAGCATCCTTGGCATCAAGCCGGTTTCGGACGGCATCAATCTTGTCGGCAGCGAGTGGCATCGGCCCCGCCGCGAGTGTTTCGACGAGGTTCGGGAGTGTCAAATCCAGCGTAATCCCGCGCACGCCCGCCGCGTCGAGCGCTTCCAAAGCTGCGAGCACCACCTCCGTTGCCGCCTCCGCACTGTCAACACCGATCAGCTCCGCGCCTGCCTGACACAATTCGCGCTCTGGCCGCAACTGGGTTGAGCGCAATTTGAGCACTTGACCACCATAGCCCAAACGCAGCGGGCGGGCGACATGGGCAAGTCGCGTGGTGGCAATCCGCCCGATCTGTGCGGTCATATCTGGCCGCAACGCCAGCGTGCGTGCGGAGACGGGATCAACAATCCGAAACAGATCGCGTTGGCCCGTGCTTTTGAGCCGCCCCGAGAGCTCATCCTCAAATTCTACCAACGGCGGCTGCACGCGCGCGTAGCCGTGCGCGCTGATCGCGTCGATCACAGCACGCAACAAGGTAGCAGCGGCATCAGCTTGCGGCGCAAGGCGATCACGCACGCCTTCGGGGAGAAGTCCGTTGGTCATGCGCGCGCTTTGCCCCTTTGGGGTCAGAACTTCAAGGCCTTCACGCGCTTCACACCGGGGAGTTGCTCGATCACGCTCAGCACTGGTGCGGGAACAGCCGAGTCAAGCGACAGCAAAAGCACCGCAACGCCACCCGCCGCCTGCCGCCCGAGGTGGAAGGTTCCGATGTTGACCTTGGCCTCTCCTAGCGTTGAGCCGAGCCGCCCGATGAAACCGGGCGCATCCTCGTTCACGATATAAAGCATATCGCCGACAAGGTCAGCCTCCACCATCACGCCGAACAGCTCCGTGAGGCGCGGGGCATTCGCAAACAACGTGCCCGCAACCGAGCGATCACCGCTCGACGTCTTCACCGTGACGCGGACGAGCGTGTGGTACGTGCCCTCGCGATCATGGCGTATTTCGCGAACATCGAGCCCGCGCTCTTTCGCCAGATAAGGCGCGTTGACCATGTTCACGGTATCGGAATATTGCCGCATCAGCCCAGCCAGCACAGCGCCGGTGATCGGTTTCATGTTGAGTTCGGCAGCCGCACCCTCAACCTCAATGCTGATCTGTGTTAGATTATCGTGGGCGAGCTGGCCAACGAGCGAGCCGAGCTTCTCTGCCAGTGCCATATAGGGCTTGAGCTTGGGCGCTTCTTCGGCGGAGAGCGACGGCATGTTGAGCGCGTTCGTCACACCACCCGAGACGAGGTAATCCGCCATTTGCTCCGCCACCTGAATGGCGACATTGACCTGCGCTTCGGATGTGGAGGCACCAAGGTGAGGGGTGGAAATGAAGTTGGGCGTGCCGAACAGCGGCGATGCGGACGCAGGCTCCTCGACAAACACATCGAGCGCGGCCCCGCCGACTTGGCCCGAATCCATCGCAGCTTTCAATGCGACTTCATCGACCAGCCCACCGCGCGCGCAATTAATAATCCGCACGCCCTTTTTGCACTTGGCAATATTCTCGGCGGAGAGGATGTTGCGCGTCTGGTCAGTGAGCGGCGTATGCAGCGTGATAAAATCAGCTTTGGCGAGCAACGTATCGAGATCAGCCTTCTCCACGCCCATTTCCACCGCGCGCTCTGGTGTAAGGAACGGATCGTAAGCGACAACTTTCATTTTGAGGCCGCGCGCGCGATCCGCCACAATCGAGCCGATGTTGCCCGCCCCGATAAGGCCAAGCGTTTTACTGGTCAGTTCCACGCCCATGAAGCGGTTCTTTTCCCACTTCCCAGCCTGTGTGGAGGCATCGGCTTCGGGCAACTGCCGTGCAAGCGCAAACATCAGTGCTATGGCGTGTTCGGCGGTGGTGATGCTGTTGCCGAACGGCGTGTTCATCACCACGATTCCGGCGGCAGACGCCGCTGGAATATCTACATTATCTACGCCGATGCCCGCCCGGCCGATCACCTTCAGGTTCTTGGCGACAGCGATGATTTCCTTGGTCGCTTTGGTAGCGGAACGGATAGCAAGGCCATCATATTGATCGATGATGGCGATCAGCTCTTCTTTGGTCTTGCCGGTGATTTCATCCACCTCACAGCCGCGTTCGCGGAAGATTTCGGCAGCTTTGGGGTCCATTTTATCGGAAATGAGAACGCGGGGTTTTGTCATTTTGGGTTCCTCTCGGGGAATAAATAAATATCCGTTCGTCCTGAGCTTGTCGAAGGA
>JAYVZY010000198.1:0-2237 GCA_043782885.1 Sphingomonadales bacterium
CGAGCTGAACCGTCAGGGGCCGGACAGTGGCACAAGTTATCGCTCTGCCATCTTTGTGCAGAACGCGACGCAAAAGGACATCGCCACCAAATATATCGCACAATTGCAGGCCGCGCACGCATTCCCCAAGCCGATTGTGACGAAGCTGGAGCGCAGCGCTTTTTATCCAGCGGAGGCTTATCACCAGCACTTCCTGGCGCGGAACCCTACTCACCCCTATATCGTGATCAACGATGCTCCCAAAGTGGCGGCGCTGAAGGTGATGTATCCGGGGCTGTATCACCAATAGCATTTGGGAGGCCGGTAGCACCCGCTTAGGATAGAGCCTCGTGGGGCAACTACGCGCCTCCGAGCAGCACAGCCAAAAGTCGCGCTAAAAATCGACCATGTCATAATGCAGTGGCGGCGAGATGACTTCCATCCGCTCCGATAGCAGTGGCCGGAAGGAAGGACGGGATTTCAACCCGGCATACCAACCCTTCGTCTGCTCGTGCCCGCGCCAATCAATCCCGCCGAGATAATCGCATACAGAGATTTGCGCGGCGGCCGCCAAGTCAGCGAGGCTCAGCGCCGCGCCGCCCAGCCAATTGCGATGATCCAGCAGCCAATCGACATAATCGAGCAACTGGTTGGCGTTTTTCATCGCGGTGCGCAGCATCCCGGCATCGGGCGATTCGCGCTTAACCAGCCGTTTCTCCATCCGCTCATGCAGCAACGGTGCGGTGACTTGCGCAAAAAATTGCTCATCAAACCACGCCACCAGTCTCCGGATTTCCGCGCGGTTTTGCGCGGTGCCGGAGATCATAGGTGATGCCTCCACCGTCTCCTCAAAATATTCGCTGATCGCAGAGGAGTAGGCGAGGGTGATCTTGCGTTCGCGCTCCACCAGCACTGGCGTCTGCCCCGAGGGGTTCAGATCAAGGAACTCATCGCGCCGCTCCCAAGGGTTTTCGCGCACCAATTCATAGCCCACGCCCTTCTCACCCAGATGCAACCGCACCTTGCGGGAGAACGGGCAGAGCGGGAATTGGTAGAGCAGCCACATCAGGTCATATGCCCATTGTGCAGCCAGACGAGCGCGACGACGCCCGCGATGATCCGGTAGATCGCAAACGGGGTAAAGCCGGTCTTTGAAATGACAGCCACAAACGCCTTCACGACCACCAGTGCGACGATGAATGAGACGACAAAGCCGATGCCGATCAAGTCCATCCCCACGCTGCCGAGCGCATGGCGATTCTTGAACAACTCCAGCACTGTTGCCCCCAACATCGTAGGGATCGCGAGAAAGAAGCTGAATTCTGCGGCCGTTTTGCGATCAACGCCCAGCGAAAGCGCCCCCATGATCGTCGCGCCCGAGCGGCTGACCCCTGGGATCATCGCAAGGCACTGGATGAAGCCAATGCCGAGCGCGCTGCGCACAGGCATATCCGACACGCTCGTCACCGTGACACGCTTGGCAATGCGCTCCATAGTGATGATCGTCACGCCACCGACAATCAGCGCCCAAGCAACAATGCTCGCATTGCCCAGCATCGCCTCAATTTTTTTGTGAATGGCAAGGCCGATCACGGCGGCTGGGAGGAAGGCGATGAGCACATTGCGCACAAAGTGGAACGCCCCCGCCTCGCGCGCCATCAGCCCGCCAATCACGCCCATAAACGTGCGCCAATACAGGACGACAATCGCCATAATAGCACCCAACTGAATGACGACGTTAAACACCTTCCATTTCTCGGCATCATAGCCGAGCAGTTGCGTGGCGAGGATGAGGTGGCCGGTGGAAGAGACGGGCAAAAATTCCGTCACCCCCTCAACAATACCGAGAATGATGGCGGTCAGGATCAAGGGGTTCACGAAGCGACTTTCTGGCTGGTGGGGGCAGGGATGGGGGCGGTGAAGCGCCCATGTTTACGGTAAAGGATGAGCCAGCTGTCGGCCACAGCATCCATCGGCGCCGGGCTTATGCCGAGCGCGGATAGGCCTTTCGCCTTGGCGTCAACAACATTATCGGCCTGCAACATCAGCCATTGATCCCAAGTAATCGGTGCACCGGGGAGCCAGCCGGTCGCGCGCGTGGCGAGTGCCATTAGTGCATCTGGCATTTCAAGGAAAACGGGCGTGCGTTGAATATAAGTCGCGAGCCGGTGCTGGATTTCCGACATCGTCAGCACATCGGGGCCACCTAGCTCAAATGTCTGGCCCGCTGCCTGCTGGCCCAACGCTGCGACAACCGC
>JAYVZY010000199.1:0-3099 GCA_043782885.1 Sphingomonadales bacterium
ATCAATATCGAGCGCATAGCCCGCAACACCGGCATCACCGCCCAGCGGAACATCAACGATCTGCATCATCTTCCGTTGTCCGCCAATGGTAGCAGGAACGGTGCGACTGGCTGGCGCACCATTTTCGCGCGCGGCGGCAGCAGCGGCGATAGGGCTTTGGCCGCTTGTCGTTTCAACCAGTTCAAGGCCGCGTGTTACGGCGTCGTCCGCATCATTGGCCTCCACCGCTTTGGCATATGCCGAGTTCACCAGCGTGAGACGCAAATCCGGACCCCGGTGCCACATCGGCACTGGGGCCGCCTCAATAAGCGCTGATAGCGCTTCAAAATCACGTTTAAGCCGCGCAACCTGCTCGCCAAGTCGACCAATCTCCGCCTGGCTCTCCGTCGCGTCGAACACCCACAGGATGACGGCACCCGAGGCGGCCAACCCAGAAGCAGCCTGCGCACCACGTACGAGCAGCGTTCGCGATGATCCCTGCACTTGAAAAGGCCGCGCAAAACTGCGGCCAGATTTCTGTGCCGCTGCGACATCAATCACGAGCGCATTGGTGTCCTCTGGGGCCAAGCCAACGCCATCTCCGGATAGATCGGACAAGAAATTGGGCAAACGCGGAAGCCCCAGCCAATCCGCGAGCCGAGGGGGAGCTTCGATCCGACCATCACCCTTAACCATCAACGGAAGCGCTGGCGCTGATTCGAGGAGCAGCGCGAGCCGATCAGCCTGGTTCGTGGCAAACGCAGCGCGGCGTCGCAGTTGTAATCCGGTAATTACCGCCCAAGCCGCGGCCGCAAGCCATACGACCATACCGCACCCGATCAGCACAGCTTTTGTATAAGAGAGGGTCAACATATCAGGGGGCCAGAAGTCATCTGGCCCTCTTTAGTGTCTAATCGCCCGCAATCAATAACGGTAATGGTCAGGCTTGAATGGGCCAGCCTGCGACACGCCGATATAGCCGGCCTGCTTTTCCGTCAGCGTCGTGAGTTTCACTCCCAGCTTTGCAAGGTGGAGCGTCGCCACCTTCTCATCGAGATGCTTGGGCAAAACATAAACTTGGTTCTTGTAATTCTCAGCTTTGGTCCAAAGCTCAATCTGTGCAAGGACTTGATTGGTGAAGCTCGCAGACATTACGAACGAGGGGTGGCCCGTCGCGCAGCCCAAATTCACCAAACGGCCCTTGGCGAGCACGATGATCTGCTTGCCATCGGGAAACTCGACCAGATCGGTGCCGGGCTTCACTTCACTCCATTTGTAATTGCTGAGCGCCGCAATTTGAATTTCCGAATCAAAGTGCCCGATGTTGCAGACGATGCTCATCGGCTTCATCGCCTTCATATGATCAGCGGTGATGACGTCGGCGTTGCCGGTTGCGGTGCAGAAAATATCTGCGCGGATGACGGCCTCTTCCATCGTCACGACTTCAAAGCCCTCCATCGCGGCCTGCAGCGCGCAAATCGGATCAACTTCCGTCACCATAACCCGCGCGCCGCCATTGCGGAGCGATTGGGCAGAACCCTTGCCAACATCACCAAAGCCCGCAACGCACGCGACCTTGCCGGCCAGCATAACGTCGGTCGCCCGGCGGATGGCATCAACCAGCGATTCCTTGCAGCCATACAGATTGTCGAACTTCGACTTGGTGACCGAGTCATTCACGTTGATTGCGGGGAAAGGCAGCTCGCCTTTTTTGGCGATTTCATAAAGCCGATGAACGCCTGTCGTCGTTTCTTCAGAAACACCCTTAAGTGCCTTAACTGTCGCGGTTAAATAGCCCGGCTTCTTCGCGATGAACGCCTTGAGCGCGCGCTGGAACTCGACTTCTTCCTCATTCTCAGGCTCGCCAAGTGTCGCGCCGGCTTCGAGCTTCGCGCCCCAAAGTGCAAACATCGTCGCATCGCCGCCATCATCCAGAATGATGTTCGCGGTCACATCCTCGCCCCAGGTGAAGATGTCGCCGACATAATTCCAATAATCAGCAAGGCTCTCACCCTTGATCGCGAACACCGGAATACCCTCGGCAGCAATCGCTGCAGCGGCATGATCCTGCGTTGAGAAGATATTGCACGTCGCCCAGCGGACATCGGCGCCAAGCGCAACCAGCGTCTCGATCAATACCGCTGTTTGGATTGTCATATGCAACGACCCGACGATGCGCGCGCCCTTGAGTGGCTTTGAAGCGCCAAATTCCGAACGCAACGCCATCAGGCCAGGCATTTCAGTCTCAGCAATGTTGATCTCGGCGCGACCAAAATCGGCCAGAGCAATATCGGCAATCACATAATCATTCGAAGCCACGGGCATTCTCCGCAAGAGGTAAGGTTGGGCTCGCCCTAACCAGTCCTACATCAGAATGCAAATATAAAGATGTCTTTATATGACTATTTTTTGCGACGCGCTTTTGGTTTGGCGACGAAAGGTTTTCCGGGATGCAACGGACATGGCCCACCGGCGATCGTCGGATCGATATTGGCACTTTCCGCAACCTGTGAGAGCCCTGACGTCGATTTGCCGCCAGCGATAGCGGATTGCATCAGGCTCGCCACCATCGGGCAAGATTGTCCCTTCACCCCCGCGCCGTATTTGTTCGCCAGGCTGATTGCGTATCGATCATACAATGACGAATTCCCACTAAAATGGCCTTTCACGACGCTCGCAACCGCCGCCATCGCGCTGCCGCTCGCACGTGTGAAGCCATCGTATTGATCCTGAATGGATTTATCCTCATTCCGACAGCGTAGCGATTGAACGTTGAGGAGAATGCTCAGCTCATTGATTTTGGCTGCGGTAATCTGCGGCACGCTCCAGCAACGTGGCGCTGGTGCGCTCGCGCGTTTTGCATCGGCGACTGATGCCGAAAACAGTGCTATTGCCGCGATTGCCGCTGCACGGGTTTGAACTTTACGCATTCTACTCTCCAATTATTGATCAGGAACGTCTCTGACGGCTCTGTCTTGTAATCGCAACAAAGATCGCCGAAGGACGTTCATCCACTCTTAACAAGGACAGCATAATGACGATCTCCGTTGGCGATACCCTCCCCGCTTCCACCTTCATGACGATGACCGCAGATGGGCCACAGCCTGTCGCAAGTGCCGA
>JAYVZY010000200.1:0-4350 GCA_043782885.1 Sphingomonadales bacterium
ACACTGTTTGGATGGCTGCTGTTCGCCCAGCTCCCCGCGCCAACAACATGGACCGGCGCACCGCTCATTATCGCGAGCGGCCTTTATATCGCGTGGCGCGAGCATAAACGCAAAACGGCTATAAGCGGCAGCCTGCCAAAAGAAGGGGTGTTATAGCCTCAGAAAGAGGCTATTATGACGCCGCTATGGATGCGATGCTGAGAGCATCGTTTATGAGCAATAAACTGGTTTATGAGTGCGGTGAGACGGACTAAACGCACACGGAATCATGCGACGAACAGGAGTTGATTATGGGTATCGAAGGAACCAAAATTATGAGCGCAGATGCGACTGAAGTCGCAGCACTCGTTGCCCGTTCGCGCGCGGCGCAGGCACAGATTGAGAATTATACGCAGAGCCAAGTCGATGATCTGATCCGCGCGATGGTGTGGGCGGTGGCGAAGCCGGGCGTTGCCGAGATGATCGCCCAGCATACCCTAGATGAGACGCAGCTTGGCAATTATGACGGCAAGTTCCTGAAAATCTTCCGCAAAACCCGCGCGACGCTGATGGACATCATCGACGACACATCGGTGGGCGTGATCGAGGAAGACAAGGCCCGCAACATCATCAAGATCGCCAAGCCCGTTGGCGTTATTGGCGCATTGTCGCCCTCCACCAACCCTGAAGCGACTCCGGTCATCAAGGCGATTTCTGCCGTAAAGGGCCGCAACTCGATCATCGTCGCGCCGCACCCGCGCGCCAAGCTGACGAACAAGCTGATCTGCGATTTGATGCGCGAGGCGATTGTGAAGATGGGTGCGCCCGCCGACCTGGTCATCAGCATCGATGTGCCCTCGGTCAACAAAACCAACGAGCTGATGATCCAATGTGATCGCGTGCTGGCCACGGGCGGCGCCGCAATGGTGACGGCGGCCTATTCGAGCGGCACGCCTGCGCTTGGTGTGGGCGTCGGAAATGCTGTGATTACGGTTGATGAAACGGCTGATCTCGATGACGCTGCTGAGAAGATTCGCATGTCGAAAACGCTCGATCTGGCGGCGTCGTGCTCTTCGGATAACGCGGTTATCCTGGTGGATGCGATTTACGATGCGATGCTTGCCAAGCTCGTCACCAAGGGTGGTTACATTCTGAACGATGAGGAGAAGGCCAAATACCAAGCTGTGCTCTGGGTCGATGGCCATATCAACGCCAAGGTGGTGGCACAAACGCCGCAGTTCATCGCTGACTTTTCGGGCTTCACAATCCCGCAAGAGACGCAATTCTTCATCATCCCCGAAATCGGCACCGGCCCTGACCATCCCTTCTCGGGTGAGAAGATGACGGTGGCGATGGCGCTTTATCGCGCGAAGGATATTGATGAGGCGATCACGCTCACCAACACCATTCAGGCCTATCAGGGTCAGGGACATAGCTGCGGCATCTATTCGCAATCCGATGCCAACATCATGAAGCTGGCGAACGCGACGCGCACCAGCCGCGTGATGGTCAACCAGCCGCAATCGGCATCGAACAGCGGCAATCTGTGGAACGGCATGCGCCAGACCTTCTCGCTGGGCTGCGGCAGTTGGGGCGGCAATGGCACCAACAACAACATCACCTGGCGCGATCTGATCAACGAGACCTGGGTGTCAAAGCCTTTGGCCGTGGCGAAGATTTTGCCGAGCGATGACGTGCTGTTCGGGCGGGAGTTGATGGCGAGACTGGGTTGATCAGATGATGCAGTTTGGATTGACGGACGACCAGCTCGCCATTCAGGAAATGGCGCGCAAGTTCACCGCCGATAACATCAAACCCCACGCCGCTGAATGGGATGAGAAGCACCACTTCCCCCGCGATGTCATCAAAGCGGCGGGGGAGTTGGGCTTTGGTGCGATCTATATAGATGAGGCATCGGGTGGTATTGGCTTGGGGCGGCTTGAGGCGGCGCTGATTATGGAGGCGATGGCCTACGGCTGCCCCGCCACCAGCGCCTTCATCAGCATCCACAATATGGCGACGTGGATGATTGATTGCTATGGCGATGATGCGATCAAGGCGCGCTTTCTGCCGCAATTGGTGAGTATGGAAAGGATTGCGAGCTATGCGCTGACCGAGCCGGGTTCGGGCTCCGATGCTGCAGCGCTCAAGACGACGGCCAAGCTGGAGGGCGATCATTACATCGTCAACGGCACCAAGCAGTTCATTAGCGGATCAGGCGTGAATGACATTTACGTGGTGATGGTGCGCACCGCTGATAACGGAGCCAAGGGCGTTTCCTGCCTTGTGGTGGAGAAAGACACGCCCGGCCTCAGCTTTGGTGCGCCGGAGAAGAAGCTCGGCTGGAACGCCTCGCCCACCGCGCAACTCATTTTCGATAATGTAAAGGTGCCCGTCGAGAACCGCGTGGGCGCGGAGGGTGATGGCTTCAAATTCGCGATGGCGGGGCTGGACGGAGGGCGGCTGAACATCGGCGCGTGCTCGCTCGGCGGTGCGCAGCGCTGCCTTGATGAGGCGATCGGCTATGTGAAAGATCGCCAGCAGTTCGGCAAATCGATCGCCGAGTTTCAGAACACACAGTTCGTGCTGGCGGACATGGCGACCGATCTGGAAGCGGCGCGGGCGCTACTTTATTTGGCGGCGGCCAAGGTGACGGCGGGCGCACCCGACAAATCGCGTTTCTCGGCAATGGCGAAGAAGCTGGCGACCGACAATGGCTCCGAAATCGTCGATAAGGCGCTGCAAATGTACGGCGGCTACGGCTATCTGAAGGATTACCCGATTGAGCGCTTCTGGCGCGATTTGCGCGTGCACCGAATCTTGGAGGGCACCAACGAGGTGATGCGGATGATCATCGGGCGGGATTTGCTGAAGTAATGACTCCCGACCTCCTCACTCGTATCAACGGCCATGTCGGCCACATCAGCCTGAACAAGCCGAGCACGATCCACGCGCTGACGATTGATATGTGCCGTGCGATGTCGGCAACGCTTACAAAATGGGCAGATGATCCCACCGTCCATGCCGTCATTCTCGATCATGCAGAAGGGCGCGGTTTCTGCGCGGGTGGCGATATTCGTTATCTGCGCACATCGGTGCTGGAAGATGCGGGCGAACGCGGGTTGAACTTCTATTACGATGAGTATCAGCTCAACCACCAGATGTTCACTTATCCCAAGCCGATTGTCTCGTTCTGGGATGGCATCGTGATGGGCGGAGGGGCGGGTGTGGCGCTGCCCTGCCGCTATCGCATCGCCACCGAGAATACACGCTTTGCCATGCCAGAAACGGGGATCGGCCTGTTCCCCGATGTCGGCGGCGGCTGGTATCTGCCGCGTCTGCCGGGGCGCATTGGTGTGTTCTTGGGCCTCACGGGTGCGCGGCTCGATGGGGCAGAGTGTATCGAGGTGGGGCTGGCGACGCATTATTTGCCCGCCGCCGCATTGGCTGAAGCGAAGGCGCGGATGGCGGAGCATCCGGAGCGGATTGAGGGTATTTTGGGCTCGCTCGCCGTAGCCCATCCAGCGGCGCGTATTTTAGGCAATATCGAGCGTATCAACCAGCTCTTCGCGTCGGACCGACTGGAGGAGATTCTTGCAGCGCTCGAAGCTGATGGCGGCGATTGGGCGCTCAAGGAGTTGGCGACCCTGCGCACCAAATCCCCGCTCTCGAACAAAGTGGCGTTGCGGCAATTGTTGGATGGGGCGAAGTGCGCGACGTTTGCAGACAATATGCGCATGGAATATCGCATTGTTCGGCGCATCCTCACCCGCGCCGACTTTGCCGAAGGCGTGCGCGCGGTCATCGTCGATAAGGACAATGCGCCGGTCTGGGATCCGCCGACGCCGTCGGGCGTCACGCCTGAACTGCTCGACGCGATATTCTCGCCCCTCCCCGCTGATCAAGAATGGAAGCCGCTATGACTTACGAAACCATCCTCGTTGAACAACGTGACGCCGTCACCCTCGTCACGCTCAACCGCCCGCAGGCGCTGAACGCGCTCAACACGCAGGTGCTCGCGGATCTGATTGCGGCGTTCGCGGCCTATGATGCGGATCCGTCGCAGCGCTGCCTCGTGCTCACCGGCAGCGAGAAAGCGTTCGCGGCAGGCGCGGACATCAAGGAAATGCAGCCCAAGGGCTTTGCGCAAATGTATGGCGAGAACTTCTTTGCGGGCTTTGAGCGCGTCACCGGCACGCGCAAGCCGTGGATTGCGGCCGTTGCAGGCTTTGCCCTCGGCGGCGGCTGCGAGCTGGCGATGATGGCCGACTTCATCATTGCGGCGGACAATGCCAAGTTCGGCCAGCCCGAGATCAAGCTCGCCGTCGCGCCCGGCATGGGCGGGTCGCAGCGGCTTACCCGTGCGGTCGG
>JAYVZY010000201.1:0-8977 GCA_043782885.1 Sphingomonadales bacterium
CGATGGTGGTCCGGAACTTCCTTATGTCGAGAACGTCACTCCGCCCGCGAGTGGTCCCTGCGCCGCACCTGCCCAAAGCGTAACATGTTATGCCTCTGGCACCATTTTCTACCAACGAGCGAACACAAGCCAATATTCTCAAGAGTTCCGCGCGGCTGCCAAATTGGGGAATAACTACCTCGTGGCTGGTGCCTATGGCCTGATTATCGACGGCAAATTTGGTGCAAAATATGCCACGCCGTTCGACACCTACGATCCGGTTGTTGCCATTTCGCAGCGCACCGAATCCTTTGCGTTCTTTGCGCAGGACGAGTGGAAGCTGAGCGATAAATTCAAGCTGATCGGTGGTGTGCGCTATTGGCATGATCACAAGGTGGGAGATTATACCGCAACGGAAGTTCTGCCAACCTATGCTCTCTCGCTGCATTTCGGGCCTTCAGGAATTTCGTACAATGATCTGACAACCACCAACACGCCAGCCTCATGGACATATGGTAGCGGCGTAGCTTCAGGCGTCACAATCACTCCGGCGGCGGCGCACCCCAGTTATAGCGGGCTGACTGCGCGCGCGGAGATTGACTATAAGCCAAGTCGGGACACGTTGATTTATGTGAGCTACAACAGAGGGAGTAAATCGGGAGGGTTTACATTTTCAACCGGCACGCCATTCCCAAATCAGTTGATTGATACGTTGAATAACCTCGGCTATCGCCCTGAAACGCTTAATGATTATGAGATCGGTCTTAAGACCAAGATCGGGAATGCGACAACCTTCAACGTCGCGGCATTCTATTACGATTACCAAAATTATCAGGCGTTTGTGCAAGTTGGCTTCACCCAAGTGGTGCGTAACTTACCTGCCAAAAACAAGGGTATCGAAGCTGATCTTACGACGCATCCGATCCACGGCCTCACGTTGCAAGTGAGCGGTGCGGTGCAGGATAGCGAAGTTGATAATATCACTCTGCCAGACGGTTCCGGCCCAGTTTCACATAATTTGCCACAGGCGCCCGGTTTCTCGGCCAATGCGTTGGTGCGTTACGAATTCCCACTGGCAGGTGGCAACGCATCGGTGCAGGCGGATGCGCTCTACTCGGGGAAATTCTGCTTTACGGTACTGTGCGCGCCGGTCGAGAATGAACCCGCCTATCACGTTGAGAATGCGCGTATCGGTTTTTCGCCAAACGGCGGAAATGTTGATCTGGCCGTTTTCGTCAACAATATTTTCAACCGCGCGTATCGTGTTTACGCCTTCGATGGATCGCAATTTTGGGGCGATTCACTCGGTGTGTATGCCAAGCCGCGCACATGGGGTGTAACGGCCACGATGCGCTTTGGAAAATGAGGTGACCGGTCATTTTGATACGCTTAACCCAGCGACCGGTGAGCGGATTGCCACCATTCGTATCGATAACGCGGCGGACGTCGAGGCCGCTGTCGCGCGCGCGACTCAGGCACAGAAAATCTGGGGCGCACTGACAGGAACCGAGCGCGGGCGGATTATGCGCCGGGCGGCAGATATTTTGCGCGCGCGCAATGATGATCTCGCCAAGCTTGAAACCCTAGACACTGGGAAACCAATCCAGGAAACGTTGGTTTGCGACGTGGTCTCCGGCGCGGATTGCATTGATTATTATGCAGGTATCGCCCCTACAATCGCTGGCGAGCATATCGATCTCGGCCCCGGCGCGTTTGGCTATACGAGGCGCGAGCCCTTGGGCGTCGTCGCGGGAATTGGCGCGTGGAACTATCCACTTCAAATTGCCTGCTGGAAATCAGCGCCCGCGCTGGCGTGCGGGAATGCGATGATCTTCAAGCCCTCTGAACTGACACCACTCACCGCGCGGGAACTGGAAAAAATTTATCTAGAAGCAGGTCTTCCCACCGGCCTATTTCAGGTCGTGAACGGCTTCGGCGAAACCGGAGAACTCCTCGCGCGCCATCCCGGCATTGCCAAAATATCGCTGACGGGTTCTGTGCCCACCGGCAAGCGGGTCATGGCCGACGCCGCCTCGACACTCAAATATGTGACGCTGGAGCTTGGCGGCAAATCACCGCTGATCATCTTTGATGATGCCGATATTGATAACGCTGTATCGGGTGCGCTGCTCGCTAATTTTTACTCTGCGGGCGAGGTCTGCTCCAACGGCACGCGGGTGTATGTGCACAGGGCGATCCGTGACGAGTTTCTGGCGAAGTTGAAGGCGCGCACTGAGGCGATGGTGGTTGGTGATCCGATGAACCCTGCAACGCAAGTCGGCGGATTGATCTCGGCTGATCACATGGCGAAAGTGCTCGGCTATATCGCGCGTGGCAAGGCGGAGGGCGCAACGCTTCTCACCGGCGGCGAGCGGCTCACCGAAGGCGCACGCGCTAAAGGCAATTTCGTCACACCCGCCATCTTCACCAACTGCCATGATGAAATGGCGATTGTGCGCGAGGAAATCTTTGGTGCTGTTATGACGGTGCTTGATTTTGAGGATGAGGCGGACGTCATCGCCCGCGCCAATGATACGGCGTTCGGATTGGCGGCCGGCATATTCACAAATGATCTCACCCGCGCACATCGCGTTGTGGCGCAGCTCGAAGCCGGCACATGCTGGATCAACAGCTACAATATCTGCCCGATTGAGCTGCCGTTCGGCGGCAACAAACAATCTGGCCTGGGGCGCGAGAATGGCCGCTCGGCGATTGAACATTACACCCAGTTGAAGAGCGTCTATGTCGCAATGGGGCCAATTGATGCTCCCTACTGATGGTGCGGCCTTCGATTACATCATCGTTGGCGCAGGGTCGGCAGGGTGTGTGTTGGCAGATCGATTAAGTGCTGACGGCAAACACAGCGTGCTCGTGCTGGAATATGGCGGGTCAGATCGCTCTATCTTCATCCAAATGCCGAGTGCGCTCGCCATTCCGATGAACACAAAGAAATATAATTGGCAGTATGAAACCGAACCAGAGCCTGCGCTTGGCGGAAGGCGATTACACACCCCGCGTGGCAAAGGTCTGGGCGGCTCGTCATCGATCAACGGCATGGTCTACGTGCGCGGCAATCCGCTCGATTTTGAACGGTGGCAGGACGAGGGTGCGCGCGGCTGGGGCTATGCCAACGTGCTCCCCTATTTCAAACGAGCCGAAACGCGGGCGGATGGCGGCAACGACTATCGCGGGGGCGATGGTCCGCTGAGCACGTGCTACGGGACGATGCGCAACCCGTTGCACCAAGCATGGTTCGATGCGGCGCGGCAGGCGGGCTATCCGCTCACTGAAGACATCAACGGTGCGCAGCAGGAGGGCTTTGGCCGGATGGACATGACGGTGCGCAATGGCACACGATGTAGCACCGCCAAAGCCTATCTCCGCCCCGCAATGAAACGACGGAACGTGACGGTGGTCACCCATGCGCTTGCGACGAAAATTCTTTTTGAAGGCAAGCGCGCTGTTGGTGTGACATATACGCGTGGCGGGAAAATCCAAGAAGCTCGGGCGAGTCGTGAAATAATTCTTGCGGGCGGGCCAATCAATTCGCCTCAACTCCTCAAGCTCTCCGGTATTGGCCCCGCGGACGAACTCAAATCTCATGGGATAAATGTGATCGCCGATCGCCCCGGCGTTGGTGCGAACCTGCAAGATCATCTCGAATTTTACTTCCAAATGGCGTGCACCCAACCCGTCACCCTCTATTCGGCGATGAACATGCTCGCAAAAGGGTGGATTGGTGCGCGCTGGCTGCTTCGGCGAGATGGATTGGGTGCCACCAATCATTTCGAATCATGCGGCTTTATCCGCAGCCGCGCCGGGGTAAAGTATCCCGACATCCAGTATCATTTCTTTCCGATGGCGATCCGTTATGACGGTGCTTCGCCTGCTCAAGAACATGGGTTTCAGGCCCATGTCGGCCCAATGCGCTCCAAGAGTCGCGGCTCGGTGACGCTCCGATCACCCGATCCGCATGACAAGCCGATCATCCGCTTCAACTATCTCAGCCATCCGGATGATTGGGCAGAAATGCGCGCTTGCGTGCGGCTGACGCGGGAGATTTTCCAGCAACCCGCTTTTGAGCCGTTCCGTGGCCGCGAAATTCAACCGGGGGCAGACGTGACAAGCGATGAGGCCATTGACGCCTTCATCGCCGCCAATGTTGAGAGCGCTTATCATCCCTCGTGCACGTGTAAAATCGGCGCCACACACGATGCCTACGCCGTCGTCGATTCCGAGTTACGCGTGATCGGCGTTGACGGTCTGCGGATCGTGGACTCCTCGGTCATGCCATCGGTCACGACTGGCAACCTGAACGCACCAACGATTATGATCGGGGAAAAGGCGGCAGATCATATTCTTGGGAGGCCAATGCTCGCTCCCTCGAATGCGCCATTTTACGTGGCGAAGGATTGGGAGGTGGCACAGCGATGACCGCCGAAAATTCATCTATCGTCGGAACTGTGACCCAACCGCGTCAACTTCAACGTCAGCTTGATTGGAAGGGCGCTTTTTGGGCATCAAGCGGCGTGCCTGCTGGCGTTTTGCTAACGATGGGCGGGGTTGCGGCGGTGATCGGTCAGCCCTCTTGGATCGTATTCATCGCGTCGATCTTGATGGGTTTCACCCAATCCTTCGTTTACGCTGAAATTGCCGGGCTTTATCCGCACAAATCAGGCGGCGCATCGATTTATGGAGCAGCGGCTTGGCTGCCGTATAGCAAGTTTATCGCGCCAATTTCTGTCTGGTGTAATTGGCTCGCATGGTCGCCGGTGCTGACGTTGGGGACAAGCCTAGGCGCGGGATACGTGATGGCGAGCCTTTTTCCGGTGACTGCCGCGATTAATCAGTGGCACGTCACGCTGCTCGATTTGGGATTTGTGCGCCACGGGTTGACGTTTCGGATCAACGCCGTCTCGATCATCGCAACCAGCTTTTTGTTGCTCACCTTTGCGCTCCAGCACCACGGCGCGGCCCGTGCGGCATTTGCCCAGAAGATCCTCGGCATCATTTGCCTCTCCCCCCTTATTCTCGTCGGATTGGTGCCACTGATCACAGGCGACCTGCCATCCAACCACCTCTTCCCGCTCTTGCCGATGTTACGTGATGCCGCCGGCCACGCGCATTTTGGGACGTGGGATATGGCAGGATTAACGGTGTTGATGGGCGCAATGTTCACTGCAGGTTGGTCAACATACGGCTTTGAAACCGCCGTGTGTTATACGCGGGAATTCAAGAATCCGGCGCGTGACACATATCTGGCGATCCTCAGCTCTGGCATATTGTGTATTTTGATCTTCACGCTGGTGCCGCTTGCCTTTCAGGCACATTTCGGGCTGGATGGACTGCTCGATCCCTCCATTTATGATGGCTCAGGCGTTGCCCTTGCGCTGGCAAAGATTCTGAACGGCGGCGTAATCGTCACCAACATCTTCATTACGACGCTCATTTTGTCGCTGCTGTTGATTGTGATGACGTCGATGCTCGGCTCATCGCGGACACTCTATCAAGCGTCGGTCGACGGTTGGTTGCCGCGCTATCTCTCGCGCGTCAACGCGCACGGTGCACCGACCGCAGCAATGTGGACAGATCTCAGCTTCAACCTCATTCTTCTGCTTGCCTCCGACTATTTCGCCGTGCTGACAATTTCAAACGTCTGCTACATGGTGTTCGTCTTCCTCAATTTGCAAGCGGGTTGGATCCACCGGATTGATAGGCCGGATTGGGAAAGGCCCTTCCGTTGTCCCACCTGGTTGCTCACGCTGGGCGCGCTCTTTGGCTTTATCGATATGCTGTTCGTCGGCGCCGGGGCAGATGTGTTCGGCGCGAACACGTTGCGCAACGGCCTACTGGCGGTGGCCCTGATTCTTCCTGTTTTCATATATCGGCATTATGTTCAGGATCGAGGTGTTTTCCCCACGTCTTTAGCCGAAGACACACGACAAAATGTACGAACCAGCTTAAAACGCGCAGGGTATAAGCCCTATCTCGCGGTCATAGCCTGTGTGCTGGTGGTGGGAGTGGCGCATATTTATGCCAGATTGCCTTAGTTTTTGTTAGGCAGTTCCTGGCTCCATTGCGCGCCTCCGTTGATGCCCACCAATGCCGATCAGCCGCATTATCTGACATGACAGAGCGAGCAGGCTGAGGAAAACGCCCCCTTGCTCTCCCGACTCACCCACGCCTATACCGCCTGCATGTCTGATGATCTGTTCGCCGCCCCCAATGCCATTACCGCCACTTATGATGCCGCGTCGATTGAGGTGCTGGAGGGGCTCGAGCCTGTCCGTCGTCGGCCCGGCATGTATGTGGGCGGCACCGATGAGCGCGCGTTTCATCACCTTGCCGCCGAGGTGCTGGATAACAGTATGGATGAGGCGGTGGCGGGCCATGCCTCGCGGATTGAAATCACGCTGGAGGCCGGCAATCGGCTGACGATTACCGATAACGGGCGCGGCATTCCGGTTGATCCGCACCCGAAGTTCCCCGACAAATCTGCGCTTGAGGTCATCATGTCCACGCTCCACTCGGGCGGGAAGTTTGAGGGCAAGGCCTATGCCACGAGCGGCGGGCTGCACGGCGTAGGCATCAGTGTCGTGAACGCGCTGTCGTCCGATACGGTGGTGGAAGTGGCGCGGAACAAGGAGTTGTTCCGCCAGCGCTTCTCAAAGGGGATCACGCTCGGCCCGCTGGAGAGACTCGGCGCGACGCAGAACCGGCGCGGGACGTCCGTGTCATTCGTACCGGATACCGAGATTTTCGGGGAGCTCAGTTTTAAGCCGCAGCGGCTGTTCAAGCTAGCACGATCAAAGGCGTACCTGTTCGCGGGTGTTGAAATCCGATGGACGTGCGCGCCGGAGTTGATCAGCGATGACACGCCGCCACAAGCCGTGTTCCAATTCCCCGGTGGTCTGGCCGATCATCTGCGCGAGCAAATCGGCCCGCGCGAGTGCGCCACCGCCGAGTTCTTCTCGGGGCGGCAGGATTTCAACGGTGATGGCATTGGCCGCGCCGAATGGGCGGTGGCTTGGCCGCTGTGGTCGGATGGCTCGTATTCCTATTACTGCAACACGATCCCCACGCCCGATGGCGGCACGCACGAGGCGGGCCTACGCGCGGCGATCGTCAAGGGCGTTCGCGCGTTCGGGGCGCTTACCGGCGCGAAAAAGGCAGCGGATATTCAGGCGGAAGACGTGATGACGGGCTGCGAGCTGATGCTCAGCGTGTTCATCCGCGATCCGCAATTCCAATCGCAAACCAAAGATCGGCTCACGTCACCCGAGGCCGCGCGGCTGGTGGAAAATGCGGTGAAAGACCATTTCGATCACTTCCTCACCGACAATATGGAGCGCGGCAAGGCGCTGCTCGGCTATGTGATGGAGCGGATGGACGAGCGGCTAGCGCGCAAAGCGGAGCGCGAGGTCAAGCGCAAAACCGCGACATCTGGCCGCAAGGTGCGGCTGCCGGGCAAGCTCACCGATTGCTCCAGCGATGACCCGGCGGGCACCGAGCTTTACATTGTTGAGGGCGACTCAGCGGGTGGATCGGCGAAGCAGGCGCGTGAGCGAAAGACGCAGGCAATTCTCCCAATTCGCGGCAAAATCCTCAATGTGGCGAGTGCGACGGCGGACAAAATCCGCGCGAATACCGAGATTGCCGACCTCACGCTGGCGCTCGGCTGCGGCGTGCGCAAGGACTGCAACGCCGATAATCTGCGCTATGAGCGGATCATCATCATGACGGATGCCGATGTAGATGGCGCGCATATCGCGACGCTGCTGATGACCTATTTCTTTCAGGAAATGCCCGATATTGTCCGACGTGGGCACCTCTTCCTCGCGCAGCCACCGCTTTATCGGCTGACTGTGGGCGCGAAATCATTGTATGCGCGCGACGATGCGCATCGTGCGGAGATTGAGAATGGTCCATTCAAGGGCAAGAATGTGGACGTGGGCCGCTTCAAAGGCCTTGGCGAAATGAACCCCAGCCAATTGCGCGAAACCACGATGGACCCTAAGACACGCACGTTGATTCGGGTCACGCTCCCTGCCGAATATGAAGAGCGGGCGGGGGTGAAGGATCTGGTTGAGCGGCTGATGGGTAAAAATCCGGAACATCGTTTTGCGTTCATTCAGGAAAACGCTGCCAGAGTGAACGAAGAGGAGATTGACGCGTGATGAAGAGTGTTTTGCTAATTGCCGCCTCCACAATTGCAGCGAGCGCGCAAGCCGCTGCACCCGCGTCGTTCGCCCAATGTGGCGTCTGCCATGCCGTAGCGAAGGGCGCGCCGAACGGGATTGGCCCAAACCTCAATGGGGTTGTTGGTAAGACTGCCGGTGCCGTGGCCGGGTTTAATTATTCAACGGCGCTCAAATCGTCTAAGCTGGTCTGGAACGCCGCCACGCTCGACAAATGGATCACCAACCCGATGAAGCTCGTCCCCGGCAGCAGGATGCCATACGCAGGGCAGGCTGATCCCAAAAAGCGTGCCGAGATTGTGGCGTATATAAAAACGCTGAAATAGCGCCGCAACCATCCAATAATCTCTTGTTGCGGTGCATCATCGCTGGTGCTACCGCCCGCGACTTGATGCAGGCTCAAGTGCGAGTCGAGCGAATTGAGTATGCGCGTTTTCGCGGCGGAGCATTTGGTGGCAGACGCACAATCCCCACATGATGAAGACGAAGTTGGCCATGCGCACGTCGGCGGCGCGATGTCCGCTCTTGTTGTCGGCGCGTCTGGCGTTGTTTTTGGTGATATTGGCACCAGCCCGCTCTATGCGCTGCAGGAGACGATGACCGGCCCTCACCCGCTCGCCATCACCCACACCAATATCTTTGGCGTTATATCACTGATTTTCTGGACGATGATCTTCATTGTCACGATCAAATATGTCTTCATTATCATGCGCGCCGACAATAAGGGCGAAGGGGGTAGTCTTGCGTTGCTCGCGCTCATCAAGCGGATGATCGGCAACGAGACGAATGTGACATGGCTC
>JAYVZY010000202.1:0-6699 GCA_043782885.1 Sphingomonadales bacterium
CCACCGAATCGAGTGCCTTATTCTCTACTGCCAGATCAAACAGCGCGCGTGCGTAGCGCCCTGAAAGACTAGCCTGAATACCGCCGGAATTCTCCACGCGTGATGTTCCCCACTGAGCGAGTTGATATGGTTCTTAAGCGCGACAGCAAATGCCGTGCGCTGAAGTTGGCGCGCGGCTAGCATTGGTTGCACCAAGATGCAAGATGCGGCGTGCGACTGGAGCTAAATTCTGGTGATCCGCTTGCGCAATATGCCGGGTGCCCAGCGCACCATCCTGTACAAGAGCCACGCCGTTTTGCCCACTGGCGTGTGAACCGCATCACCATGCACAGCATCCCAAGCCGCTTTGGCTACAACCTCCACCGGCGTAAATTCGAGCTTGGCGCGAATCACATCATCGCGCGCGTTGCGGTTGGTGCCAGACACCGGCGCGTCGAGCAGCGGCGTATTGATGAAGCTCGGCATCAAATCGCGCACCTTGACTCCATAGTGCGCCCATTCCGCATCGAGCGCCTCTGTCAGGCCCCGGACGGCAAACTTGGTGGCGGAGTAAACAGCCGCTTTGGGCGTACCATATATCCCTGCCGCCGACGCAGTGTTGAGCAGGCAAGAACCGGGCGTTGCTTTTAGGTAGGCGAATGCGACTTCGGCACCAAACATCACGCCCTTGAAATTTATATCCACCAGCAAATCGTGATCAACTGGTGCGATGGCATCAAACTTACCACCGCGCGCGATTCCGGCATTATTGAACATCACGTCTAGCCGACCGCCCGTATGCACCCAGAACGACGCAAGCGCATCCGCCCATTGCGCGCGATCTCGCACATCCATTACATGTGCCGACGATTGTCCCGCAGGCAGCAGCGCACGCGTCTCGGCGATGCCGGTCTCGCTGACATCTGCCACCCCTACGAACCAACCGCGCGCCGCAAACAATTGTGCCGTCGCCCGGCCGATGCCCGATCCTCCACCGGTGATGAAAATGGATTTTGATTCGCTCACTATTATCCCTCCTGTTAGTAACGCTGCTTCCAACAGCTTTCACCGCAATGCAAGCCCCGTTCATCCCTGAAACGCAATCTTGTTAAACGGGCGTTCACGTGACGGACGCAATTTGGCGTCGGTTTCAGACGGGGCGACGTCTGCTGTCACGCAACAGGGGCTATTCGAGGGCCTTATGTTGAGGCCCTTCTTCGGAGGTTATATGAAAAACCCTATTACCACGCTCTCGCTCACCACTGTTGCTGCCATCGCGATGGTGTCGGGTGTTGCCACGGCCCAAATGAACCCTCAGCCGCCGGTCATGCCGAACATGCCAGCTCCGCCGCCCACGGAGGCAAAGCCGCCGATGCCAGATGCGGCCCCTCCCCCACCGCCCGCAGCAGAGTCCGCACCGCCATCAGCCGAAACGATGCCGCCATGCAGCAAAACCGTGCATGACAATTGCACCACCAAATCGGGCAAGGTGAAAATGAAACACCACCCTAAAATGATGAAGCCAGCTTAAGCGATCGCCTTAGCATACCGCGCATCGGCCGTCGTCCAGTTTACCGTCGCCATAAAGGCATCGATATAGGCGGCGGCCTTTGCACCAAAATCCATCGCATAGGCATGTTCATACATATCGAGCACGAGGACGGGTGATGCGCCCGCCATCGTCATCGTATGATCATTCGCCCATTGATTGACGAGGCGGTTGTCGCGGTGGCTGTAGGTGAGGATGACCCAACCGGAGCCACCGCCAAGCGCCTTGCCCATCGCGATGAATTCCGCAGCCCATTTCGCCTGACTGCCAAAGTCACGCTCGATAGCGGCAGCCAGCCTCGCTCCCGCCTTGTTCGGTGCGCCGAATTCCGAGAAATAAATCTCATGCAAAATCATCGAGTTCCACGCGATCAGTTCTTCGCGCTTCAGGCCGTTGATCTGGAAGCCGGGTGCAGTCGCGGGATCAAGCGCCGCAAACTGCGACGTGATCGCACCCAGTCGCTTCACCGCGCCAACATAATTATTGTCGTGATGCGAAACGAGCAGCTTCTCGGAAAAACCGGTGATGCTTTTGGGATCAAAGGGCAGCGCCACCGGCGTGAATCCTTTACTGACGGCGTTGATTGGCGCTTGGGCAGAGGCGCTGGATCCGCTCATCACGAGCGCGCCTGCGGTAAGCGCAGCTCCAGCGGTGAGTAGCGTGCGGCGGTCGAGGGATAGATCAGTCATTGCAGTCTCCAACAAGATAGGGAATACACTTAACTACACCAAAGTCGCGCACCTCACTCCGGCAGGAAATCAGGCACGCTCAGATACCGCTCGCCAGTGTCATAGTTGAAGCCCAACACTTTTGCTCCCGCCCCTAATTCGGGCAGCTTCTGCGCAATGGCCGCGAGCGTTGCACCGGATGATATCCCGACGAGCATTCCTTCGTCGGTGGCGCACCGACGGGCAAAGGCCTTAGCATCGGCAGGATCAACCTGAATCACGCCATCGAGCAGTTGCGTATGCAGATTCTTCGGAATGAATCCCGCGCCGATGCCCTGAATGGCATGCGGCCCCGGCGCGCCGCCCGATATGACGGGCGAAAGCGTAGGTTCCACCGCGAATACTTTCAGCGCTGGCCATGCTTTTTTCAATACCTCAGCGCATCCTGTAATGTGCCCGCCCGTGCCAACCCCAGTAATCAGCGCATCAAAGGGCGCATCCGCGAAATCAGCCAGAATTTCTTGCGCCGTCGTCTTCACATGCACCGCGATGTTGGCCGGATTTTCAAACTGCTGCGGCATCCAAGAATTTGGGGTTGCGGCAACCAGCTCCAAAGCACGCTCAATCGCCCCTTTCATGCCCTTTTCACGCGGCGTGAGATCAAAAGTCGCGCCATAGGCCAGCATCAGCCGCCGACGCTCCAAAGACATGCTCTCGGGCATGACGAGCACGAGCTTATACCCCTTCACCGCCGCCACCATCGCGAGGCCAATGCCCGTGTTCCCAGATGTTGGCTCAATGATCGTGCCGCCTGGCTTCAACGCGCCAGAGGCTTCCGCATCTTCAATCATCGCTAGCGCGATCCGGTCTTTGATCGAGCCACCGGGATTGCTCCGTTCCGATTTCACCCACACCTCGGCGTTGGGGAACATCCGGCTCAGCCGGATATGCGGGGTGTTGCCGATGGTGGCGAGAATGTTTGCAGCTTTCATGTCAGACTCTCCTCTAGAGGTGGATCAAATGTTCGTGCGGCGCGGAGCTCGGGAAACAACCGCGCCCAAAGCAGAGTCATCCCTACCGCACCGAGGCCACCGCCGACAACCGCTATTACGGGGCCAATGAGTGCGGCGAGCAGTCCGGATTCGGCCTCACCCAATTCGTTTGAGGCGGAAATGAACAAGCCCGAGATCGCGCTCACCCGTCCGCGCATCGCGTCGGGCGTATTGAGCTGAATAAGCGACGTGCGGACAAAAACCGAGACCATATCCGCACTCCCCAGCACCGCCAGCATCAGCAATGACAAGGGCAGCGATTGTGACAATCCGAAAACGGCGGTTGTCGCGCCGAACACAACCACCGCCGCCAGCATCTTGTTGCCAACATCGTGCCGCACTGGCCGCGCCGAGAGCCAAATCGCCGTAATCGCCGCGCCCGCACCCGGTGCCGCGCGCAACAGGCCAAACCCGCTTGCCCCAACATGGAGAATATCGCGCGCATAGGCAGGGATGAGCGCCGTCGCCCCACCGAGCAACACCGCAAAGAGATCGAGCGAAATGCAGCCGAGCAGCAGCCGTTGCTGGCGCACGTAGGCGAGGCCATCCGCCATTTGCCGTAATGGGTGGGCAACGCCCGCAATCTTGGGCTGCGTTACCGGCTTGAGCAGCGTGAGCGCGAGCACCGCAATCACCAGCATCACCGCCGCCACCCAATAAGGCAGTGGCGCGCGTGCCGCATACAAAAATCCGCTCAGCGCTGGCCCTGCGATGCTCCCCGCCTGCCACGCAATCGAGTTGATCGCGATTGCGCGCGGCAATACATCCTTCGGCACCAAATTCGCGCCCAAGGCCGAGAGCGCCGGGCCAGTAAACGCGCGCACAACACCATGCACAGCAGCGGCAATGAACAGATACGGCAACTGCACCGGGCCGTGTGCGCTCAGCCAACCCAGCACGAGGGCATTCACCACATCAAGGCCCAGTGAAAGCTGCCCAATAAGTCGACGGCTTGCCCGATCTGCCACCCATCCCGTAATCGGCGTGAGCAGCAGCAGCGGAATGAACTGCGCGAGCCCAATCAGCCCGAGTTGGAACGATGCCTCTTTCACGCTCATGCCATAGCTCGTCCGTGCGCTGTCATACGCCTGCCAGCCGATGACAATCACCATCGCATTCTGTGCAAGAACAGCAGAAAAGCGCGCAATCCAATAGAGGCGAAAATCTCGGAAGGCGAGCGGAGAAAGCGGCTGGGTCACCCGCTTTGTTTAGGCAGGCGCAACGAAGCTGTCGAGCACACGTTTTCTTCCAGCCAGTTCAAAATCTATTTCCAGTCGGTTGCCATCAATCTCCGCGACGCTGCCATAGCCGAACTTGGTATGGAACACGCGGCTCCCCAGCGCGACATCGCTGCGGGCGGGTTGCGCCCAGTCCACCGGCTTGAGCGAAACGCGCGCCTGCACGATCCGGTTTGGTTCAAGACGTGCGGAAGGCTGCCAGCCGTAAGCCTCGCCGCCACCGCTCAGGCCATTCTGAATTTCAATATGATCAGCGGGGAGCTCTGCGATAAAGCGCGACGGAATACTGCTGTTCCATTGCCCATAAATACGCCGATTTGCAGCGTGTAAGATGGTGCAATGGGTGCGTGCGCGCGTGATCGCCACGTAAGCGAGTCGCCGCTCCTCTTCCAAACTCGCCAACCCGCCTTCATCCAGCGCGCGCTGTGAGGGGAATATTCCCTCCTCCCAACCAACCAGAAAGGTTCTCTTGAACTCCAAACCTTTCGCCCCGTGGATCGTCATAATGGAGAGCTTGTCAGCATCATCGCTCGCATCATTGTCCATCACAAGGCTGACATGCTCCAGAAAATCACCGAGCGTTTCATACTCCTCCAATGCGCGGGCAAGCTCATTCAGATTTTCCAACCGTCCCACACTCTCGGGTGACTTATCGGCCTGGAGCATAGCGGTGTAGCCACATTCATCCATGATCTGCCGCACCAAGTCTGCCGGGGAGGCTACCGCGACAGCGCTCCGCCATCGCGCGATGTCGCCCACCAAATGACCCAGCGCGCGCCGCGCTTGTGGCGTAAGTTCATCGGTATCGAGGATGAGAGCAGCCGCCGAAACCAGCGGTGTTTGCCCGGCCCGCGCCAATATTTGAACCTTCTGCACCGCCTTGTCGCCCAGCCCGCGCTTCGGCACATTAATGATCCGCTCAAACGCGAGATCATCGGCAGGTTGATGCACGACACGCAGATAAGCGAGTGCATCGCGAATTTCCGCGCGCTCATAGAAGCGGAACCCGCCAACGATTCGATACGGCAGACCGATGGCAATAAATCGATCTTCAAACTCCCGAGTTTGATGTTGCGCACGAACCAATATGGCGCATTCATCCGCACGCCCCCCACCCCACTTATGTGCCTCGATCGCCTCACCAACGCGCCGTGCTTCCTCCGGCCCATCCCACACGCCAACGACCTTGACCTTCTCGCCCTGTTGCGCCTCGGTCCAAAGCGTTTTGCCCAACCGCGCTCCATTGTGCGCAATAACACCTGCTGCTGCCGCCAATATATGCGGGGTTGAGCGATAATTCTGCTCTAGCTTGATGATCGTCGCACCCGGAAAATCGCGCTCAAAGCGCAGAATGTTCGTCACTTCCGCGCCGCGCCACGAGTAAATCGACTGGTCGTCATCACCAACACAACAGATATTCTTGCGCGTTTGTGCCAACAGCCGCAGCCATAAATATTGAACCGCATTGGTGTCTTGATATTCATCCACCAGAATATATTTGAAACGCGCTTGATAGCTCTCCAGCACATCGCGGTGCGTTTTCAGAATCACGAGCACATGGAGCAGCAAATCGCCAAAATCACAGGCATTCAGCGTAATCAGGCGCGCTTGATAGGCCGCGTAAAGCGCGCGCCCCTTGCCATCTGCGAACAGCGCACTTTGGCCCGCGTCAATATCACTCGGGGTGAGCCCGCGGTTCTTCCAGCTATCGATGAGCCCGCCGAGTGCCCGTGCGGTGAAACGCTTCTCGTCGAGCTCCGCAGCCACAATGAGCTGCTTCATCAACCGCAGTTGATCATCGGTATCCAATATGGTGAAATTGCTCTGCAGCCCCACCAGCTCCGCGTGTCGCCGCAGCATTTTGGCGCCGATGCTGTGGAAGGTGCCGAGCCAAGGCATGCCCTCCACCGCATCGCCCACCAGTCCGCGCACCCGCTCGCGCATTTCGCGCGCCGCTTTGTTGGTGAAGGTGACAGCCAGAATCTCGGAGGGCCAGGCTTTGCACGAATGGATGAGGTGCGCGAGCCGCGCAGTGAGCGCCGCGGTCTTCCCCGTGCCCGCACCCGCAAGCATCAGCACCGGGCCTTCGCTCGTCAACACCGCCTCGCGCTGCGGCGCGTTGAGGGACGTCAAATACGGGGGTTCGGGGTTTACAAAAACAGGCTGGCTCATCCCCTCCGGTTAGGCCGAGGAGGGGATGAGCGCAACCGCTA
>JAYVZY010000203.1:0-5126 GCA_043782885.1 Sphingomonadales bacterium
ACGCAACAAATAAGAACATGTCAAGGGCGAATAATGAGAACCTGATCGCCTTTGGACGCCATTGGTGCGTTTGGTGGCCGGATGATGAGCGCATTTGTGAGTGAAAACACCAGCAAACCAGCGCTATCCTGGCTCGGGAACGGCGTCACAACACCACCCACCTCACGGGCGCGGATATGGTCAGCGCGATTGCTGTTGGCGGAGAGCGCGGCGCCGAGCGTGCAGCGTTCAGTCCCTGGGAGCGGGTTTGGCGCGCCGGAAAGTGCAGCAATCAGCGGCCTCAAGAACAAGAGCGCAGTCACATAGGCGGACACCGGATTTCCGGGTAGACCAAGCACGATCTGTTCTCCGAGTGTCCCAGACATCAGCGGTTTTCCCGGGCGCATCGCCACTTTCCAGAAATCGAGCTCGGCACCGATCGCGATCAAAGCGGGCCGGACAAGATCGTGATCACCCACCGACGCACCGCCGATGGTAACCAGAATATCGGCGTGATGGGCTGCCTGTAACGCGGCCTCAAGCGCATCAAGCCGATCCGGAATGAGTCCTAAATCAGTGATTTCGACCGGCTCGTTCGCCAGGAGCGCCGCCAGCATCACCGCGTTCGATGCAGGGATATGTTGATCGTCACACGGTGCACCGGGCGGCACGAGTTCGTCGCCCGTGGAGAGCAGCGCCACCCTGATCCGGCGGAAAACCGGTACTTCCGCATGTCCGCTGAGAGCCAATAGGCCGATTTGCGCGGGGCTCAGCCGATCACCTCGTGCCACCATGACGTCATTTTTGGAGAAATCAGAGCCCGCTGGCCGGACGTGTTTGCCGGGCGCTGTGGCGGCGGCGGGGAGGAGGGTGATCGTATCATCATCGCGCGCCACATCTTCTTGCATGATCACCGCGTTTGCGCCTTCGGGCATCAGTGCGCCGGTAAAGATCCGCGCGGCTTCTCCGGCGGCGATAGCGTTTGAAAACGCAGCGCCCGCTGCCGATTCACCAACCACGCTCCACGATTGGCGCGCGTGATCATGGTGGATCGCATACCCATCCATTGCCGAGAGATCGCGCGCTGGTTGCGTCCGCAAGGCACGGAGATCGGTTGCGGCGTAGCGATGGACAGCGGCACTGAGCGGTATCGTTTCGGCAGACAGCGTAAAAGCGCGTTCGATCACCCGTCGTTGTGCCTCCTCCAAGCTGATCATGGTGTGGAGTTCATGACGATCGGTGCCAGTCGCCGGACTTGCCACCAATCTTGGAGATCAACATAATATCATTGATAATCATCGCTTTATCGAGTGCTTTGGCCATATCATAGAGCGTGAGAAGCGCGACGGAAACGGCGGTGAGTGCCTCCATCTCCACGCCGGTTTGACCCGTGAGGCGCGCTGTGGCGGTGGCGGTAATGCCATCTGCATTGAACGCGAAATCCACCGTGACCGACGAGAGCACAAGCGGGTGGCAGAGTGGGATGAGATCGCTCGTTTTCTTGGCCGCCATGATACCCGCCACACGCGCGACCGCCAGCACATCGCCCTTTTTCGTGGTTCCCTCGCGGACAGCCGTGAGGGCGTCTGCGGACATGCTGATCCGACCCCGTGCCACCGCCTCGCGCACCGTATCGGCCTTAGCAGAAACATCGACCATGCGGGCCGCGCCAGTGTCGTCGAGGTGAGTGAGCTTGCTCATGTGCCGAGCAACGCCCGAGTGGTGGTCTCAACGTCATTGTGTCGCATCAGGCTCTCGCCAACGAGGAAGCAACGGACGCCATGCTCCGCCATTGCCTTAAGGTCGGCATGGCTGGAAAGGCCGCTTTCGGCAACAAAGGTACAGTCTTTCGGTGCTTGGCTGACGAGATCGTATGTGTGTTTGAAATCTACCTCGAATGTGCGCAAATTGCGATTGTTGACGCCGATGAGGCGCGATTTCAGCTTCAGCGCGCGCTCAAGTTCTGTCACATCGTGCGTCTCCACAAGAACATCCATGCCGAGCGCGATGGCGGCGGCTTCAAGGTCTGCGGCCAGCGCATCATCTGTGCAGGCCATGATGATGAGAATCGCATCCGCGCCAATCGCCCGCGCCTCGAACACTTGCCAAGGATCGACCATAAAGTCCTTGCGCAGAACAGGAAGTGGGCAGGCTGACCGCGCGGCGATCAGATAATCCTCATGCCCCTGAAAATAGGGCGCATCGGTAAGGACTGACAGGCACGCAGCACCGCCTGCGGCATAAGCGCGGGCGTGGGCTGGCGGATCAAAGTCCTGACGGATCAATCCTTTAGACGGGGAAGCGCGCTTGATTTCTGCGATTAAACCGAAACCGCGCGTTGCCGCATCATCCAGCGCGCGCCGGAAGCCCCTCGGTGGCGTCTGCGCAGAGGCAAGCGCGAGCAGATCGGAGGTCGCGTGCGCCGCTTTCCGCCGCGCAACTTCCTCGCGCGTCGTGGTGCAGATTCTGGCCAGAATGTCGGCCTTACTCACAGAATTTAATCCAACAATCGAGCAATGTGTTCGCCAAGCCCTTATCGATAGCTTCGCGCGCTTCTTCCACGCCATCGCGCCAGTTATCGACCTCACCGGCGATTATTAGTGCGGCAGCGGCATTGAGCAGCACCGCGTCTCGATATGCGAGGTTCTGATCATGTGCACCAGCGAGCAATTTGCGCACCTCGCTGGCGTTATAAACCGCATCTCCGCCCTTGATCGCAGAGAGTGGATGGGTTGGGAGGCCTGCCATTTCGGGGGTTACGGTATCCGTAGGCATCTCGAACCCGATGGTCGCCAATTGAGTGGGGCCGGAGATGGAAATCTCATCAAGCCCTTCCGCACCGGACACAATCATCGCGCGCTCGATGCCCAATTCGGTGAGCGCCGCCGCGTAAAGCGGAATAATATCAGGGTGTGGCACGCCGACCAATTGGCGTTTCACATTCGCGAGGTTAAGCGCAGGGCCAATCAGGTTGAAAATCGTTTTGCCGCTGATCTGTTTACGGATCGGGGCAACGCGCGCCAGTATGGGCACCTGAAGTTGCGCGAAAATAAAGCCGATGCCGAGATCAGCCAAACTCGCTTCCGCCCGCTCGGTGGCGTGGATGATGTTGAGGCCAATCGCTTCAAGCGTATCCGCCGTTCCGGCAAGCGAAGACGCCGCCCGGTTGCCGCATTTCGCCATCGGCACTCCGCACGCCGCAACGACAATGGCTACGGTCGTTGAGATGTTCAGGCTGTGTTGCCCATCTCCGCCCGTGCCGGCAACGTCCATCGCGCCTTCAGGTGCATAAACATGCGCCATGCGCGCGCGAATGGCACGCACCGCACCAGCTACTTCCGCCACCGTTTCGCCGCGTTCTGCCATTTCGATCAGCACCGATTTGATCTCGGCCTCGGACATATCGCCATCGAGCGTCCGCCCGAAAAGCGTTTCGATTTCGCCCGCGTTCATGCGAGCGCCTTAACCTTCATCCCCGCCATTCGCATGAAGTTCGCCAGCATCGTGTGCCCGTGCTCGGTGGCGATGCTTTCGGGGTGGAATTGGACGCCGTGGATCGGCAGCGTCGCGTGGTGGAAGCCCATGATGACACCATCATCGGCATGCGCATTCACATGCAGCACATCGGGAATGTTATCGACCACAAGCGAGTGATAGCGCGTGGCGGTGAACGGCGAGGGCAGGTCGGCAAACACTCCGCTCCCATCATGCGCCACCAACGATGTTTTGCCATGCATCAGCGCAGGTGCGCGCACCACTTTACCACCAAAATACTGGCCAATCGCCTGATGCCCCAAACACACACCCAGCAGCGGCTTGCGGGCATCCGCACACGCCGCGACCAGATCTAGCGATATGCCAGCCTCATTGGGGGTGCACGGCCCGGGCGAAATGAGAAACGCTTGCGCGCCAGTATCGAGCGCCTGCGCCGCGCTCAGCGCATCGTTGCGGACGACTTCCACATCCGCGCCCAATTCCATCAGATAATGGACAAGGTTGTAGGTGAAGCTGTCATAGTTATCGAGCACAAAGATCATGAGTGCGCTCTAGCGCTAATGCGCCGCGTTTGTCTATGTCAGACGCCGCCGCCATAATTCTGATTAATGTGGTTGAAACGAGAATTATTCACCAACTGTCAGCCAGTCTCTGTCAGCCTCCATGACGAACAACGGAGGCCGAAATGCACAGACACTTTCAATCAGCCGTCGCTATCCTAGCGTTATTGACCGGCTCTTCCGCCAACGCGCAATGTTCGAGCGAGGATGTGCTGGCAGCGGCAAAGATGCGCAATTTGGATACGCTATTGATGGTTTCAACGTTACGATGCCGAACGGGGGGGCGCGACATCCTGCCCGAATACGCGCAGTTTCTTGATCAAAATCGCAGCGCGCTGCTGAGTGCGTCGGCAACGCTGCAAAAGCACTATGGTTCCGCCGCTGCTTATGATCGATTTGTGACACGGGTGGCCAACCATTATGGCGCCGGTGTATCGGGTCTGACGTGCAGTGCACTTGCCGCAATAGCAAGCGTGGCACGTAGCGCGCGTGGCGATACCACCAAACTTGTGGCTATTGCTGAGCACGCCGGGGTTGCGGCGCTGCTTGATGGCGACGTCTGCACCAACGTTGCCGAGCGCTAACCGATGGTTATTTAGCCGCTGTTTCAGCCGCGTCGGCCAAATCGGCAACCTGCGCGTCGCACCCATTTTTAATGAGTGCGCTGGCAAGCTGATCAAGTGCATGGTCGGCAGGCATCATCACCACTTTGATCGTCGTCGGCTTGGTCAGTCCGCTCCCGGATAACCGATATTGCCCCCCCGCAGTGAGCGGAAGCGCAGCCTCCGGCCATGATCTCACGCTTTGCCCTTCGTGAAAGGCTATAGTGACAGACGTCCCGTCACCGACACGGGCGATAACCAACGTGCCAGCAGTATCCGCCGCTGGCCGCCACAACATCGCGGAGGCAGGGTCAGTGAGGCAATCAGAGCCGCTCTTCGTGACATCGACATACCACAGATTTGGACTATGCGGCGCTCCGGTGTTGCCCGAACCTCTTGTCGCTCCGGTGCGCGTTTGGCGGGCACCAGTGGTACTCACGAGCCGTGCGAAGGCCGAACCAGCCAGAGTCGTCGAACCGATTGCCGAGAA
>JAYVZY010000204.1:0-3696 GCA_043782885.1 Sphingomonadales bacterium
ACCGGCAACGGCCATGTGTATTGTTCCGCGATGATCAGTGATGACGAGGCGGCGGCGGTGCTGCTCGGCACTCTCGATGGTGCGCCGCTGAGCGACCCCCGCCCGCTCAAATTCACCACGGGGCGGCGCAAGGCATTCTGGAGCCGCAACGTGGTCGCCCTCGGCTTGGCGGCAGGGTTTATGGAGCCACTTGAATCGACCAGCATTCACCTCGTGCAATCGGCGCTGGAGCGGCTGCTCAAATTTCTGCCAAATGGGCGGATCCAATCCGTTGATGTTGCCGCCTATAATGCGCAAACCATCTTTGAATGGGAGCGGGTGCGCGATTTCATCATTTTGCATTACCACGCGAACACGCGGACGGAGCCGTTCTGGCAGGCCTGCGCCGCGATGCCCGTTCCGGATAGCCTGACCGAGAAGCTCGCGCTCTTTCGCGCGAATGGCCGGCTTGCTCGCTTCAACGAAGAGCTCTTTGCTGAAGTCGGCTGGTTGCAGGTGATGATCGGTCAGGGCGTCATCACCCAAGGCTTTCACCCCCTCGCGGATGCGCCGAGTGACGCTGAGGTGCTCGAATTCCTCTCACTCATCCGCCAGACGGTGACCAAACACGTCTCGGCCATGCCGGATCACGCAGCATTTATCGCGCAGAATAGCGCCGCCAGGGGCTAAGCCTGCCCCATCAGAAACGTGTTCACCGTCAAGCGCCCGTGGCGGGGATCAGGCATAAGCGGCTCATCCACCGGAATCACGCCGCAATGTAGCGCATGACCACGATATATCAGCGCGCGATTAACCTTCGCCTCATAGCACGCGATTTGCGCGTAGATGGGTGTATCACCGGCGATATAAGCGGCGGAGGGCAACCCATGCTGCGCCACATCTCGCTGAAGCGTCGCAGAAAAATGATCGTAGCGCGACTGTGAGACTGTTTCATACCCGGTTGATTTGTGCCGATAGAATGCCGTACCGCCGCGCTCTGGCCCGCTCAGATAGTGCAGCACCGCGATCCGCTCAGCATCAAGACCATCATAATGCGGCAGGCGCTGAATGGGGGCCAGCTGTTTGGGGGGCGTTGTGACGACAGAATACATCGCGTCGATCAGTTCGATATGCCCACGCAAGCCAAATATTTCGCCAATCAAATCGATGATAGGCGGCATGAATTGACTTACCCGCGCTGGTGGCACCAGCGCTCGGATGCCGGGATAATATGCTCCCATGACACCGAAAGAGAGCGCCTCGGCCTCCGTTCGCAGTTCAGAAGGATCGGCAACGAAATTGTCGATAACGATAACCGGCTGACGCTCATGTCCAATATAGTCGATGGAGATGGATTGGCCTGTCGTCATCACTGAATATTAGCGGCGAGCTGCGGTTCTGCATAGTCAGCGACAGTGCATAAAAACCATTGCATTATGCGCAAATCGGCTTAGCGTTGAGGGCAAGCGCAACATAGCGAGCGTGGAGAGATGGTCTGGAGATGGCGGAAAAAGTAACATCTTTTGATATTGCATACATCGCGGGTGTGTCGCAGCCGACAGTTTCGCGTGCGCTGCGGGGCAGTCCTTCGGTCAGCGAACAAACGCGAAAACGTATCGAGGCGATTGCCGTTCAACTCAATTACAAGGTGGACAAGAACGCCTCTAATCTGCGCTCGCAGCACTCAAACACCTTGGCGTTGCTTTTCTTTGAAGACCCAACACCGGATGATTCCCTCATCAATCCGTTTTATCTCTCTATGCTTGGCTCGATCACGCGTGCCTGTGCACAGCATGGATATGATCTC
The DNA here is from genome assembly GCA_043782885.1 of Sphingomonadales bacterium. GTDB lineage: Bacteria > Pseudomonadota > Alphaproteobacteria > Sphingomonadales > Sphingomonadaceae > JAGWQR01. Next base: position 1,787 of record JAYVZY010000204.1, read on the forward strand.
CTGATTTCGTTCCAGCAGCTCTCAGGTGATTGGCATGTTGATTATGAGGACAGCCGCAAGGCCGATGGCCTCATCCTGTTGGGCTATGGTGACTATCTTGAATATGAGCCGCTCCTCGATCGGCTTGTGGCACAAGGCACCCATTTCGTGCGCTGGGGTTCGGTCGAAGAGGGGTTGATGGGCACGACTGTTGGGTGCGATAATGTGCAAGGAGGGCGCGATGCAACCGCTCACCTCATCACCTGCGGGTACAAAAATATCGCGTTTCTTGGCACTGCATCCGATCATTGCCCCGAACTCCTCGCGCGATACCAGGGGTATCATACCGCCTTGATTGCCGCTGGGTTGACGCCCAATAAGGCGCTTCAAGTCGACGCATTGACGACAGAGGTCGAGGGGCAGGCGGCGATGAAAACGCTGCTCAGCCGGGGTGTGAAGATTGATGCAGTGTTTGCCGCCAGCGACATGATCGCGATTGGCGCGATGGCTGCGTGCCGGGATGCCGGACTGAATGTGCCGCAAGATATTGCAATGATTGGCTTTGACGACATTCCGGCTGCCGCGTTCGCAAACCCGCCACTGACAACCGTCGTTCAGGATGTCCGGCTCGCTGGTTTGACCCTGGTTGAGACACTGCTTGCACAAATCAGAAACCAGCCAACCACGCACACGATGCTGCCCACACGCTTGGTCGTGCGACGATCAACTGGCGCTACCAGTTAGCCAGCCTGACAGTGCTGGGCAAGATAGTCAGCGTGCAGCGGGAAGGTCTCGGCTGCAGCGCGCATCATTTCACGTAAATTCCGGAGCTGCTCGGCCCCGTTCACCTGCGGCCGCGCATCAACCAGCGCATCGTAGCCGGATGGGATCATTCCCTGACCTAAATATACGGCCAGCCAGCTCGGATTGTGGAACAGTTCATCGATCGGCGAGATAAGCCGCGCACTCGTCATGAAATGCTTGTTCTTATAGGCTAATTCATCAGGAATGGGCATGTCCGCACACGCGCGCCAGAACGGCTCTGGCCGCGTGTTGGCCTGATAGTGGAGGATGAGAAAATCACGGATGCGCTCATATTCCAACGCAGTGATCCGGTTATATTCCTCCGCCAGCAGCGGATCATGATTACGATCAGGAAGCAGCAGCAGCAGGCGGTTGATACCCGTTTGAATCAGATGCAGGCTCGTGGATTCGAGCGGCTCCATAAAGCCTGCCGCTAAACCGATAGCCAAACAATTGTGGTTCCACGCCCGTTTGCGCCGTCCGGTAGTGAAATTGAGGAAACGCGGATCACCGAGCGGCACGCCATCAAGGTTATTGAGAAGCGTCTGCGCCGCCTCATCGTCGCTGATGTGTGCAGAGCAATACACATGGCCGTTGCCTATGCGATGCTGGAGTGGGATACGCCACTGCCAGCCCGCCTTATGTGCGGTCGAACGCGTGTACGGAGTAAGCGGGCCAGTATTTTCGCAGGGGATGGCGACGGCGCGATCACACGGCAGCCAGCGCGTCCAATCTTCGTAACCGGTCTTCAGCGCGCCTTCGATGAGTAATCCTGAGAAGCCGGAACAATCGATGAAGAAATCCGCTGCCACCTCGCGTCCGTCGGCAAGCGTTACGTGGGTTATGTGCCCGCTACCCCCGTCGCGAGCAACGTCAACAACGCGCCCTTCTTGGCGTACAACCCCGCGCGCTTCGGCATAGCTGCGCAAAAACTTGGCATAGAGCCCCGCATCAAAATGATACGCATAATCGTGCGTGGAATGCACCATTCGGGGGTTGGGATCAGGCGGCCCAAAGCGGTTTTCCCGCGCGAGTGCCCAGCACATGCTGTAGTCATCAATCGGTGTTGGGTCGCCGCGCAAATGTTCGCGCAGCCAATAGTGATGCAACGAAACGCGATCAAAATC
>JAYVZY010000205.1:0-6622 GCA_043782885.1 Sphingomonadales bacterium
CGCGCCGCGCAATATCTCAACGCGCGCGATGTTGCCCGCCAGAAGGTTCCCGAAATCGTAGGTTCCAGTTGGGTTGGACGGATCGTTCACGCGCACCCCATCGATGACAACAAGTGTGTGGTCCGAATTTGCGCCGCGTATGAACAGGCTTGTGACGCTTCCCACACCGCCAGTGCGGACAGCAGTAACGCCTGGCGTTGTGACAAGAATATCTGACACCGAGACGGATTGACGCGATTCAAGTGTGGCGAAGGAAATAGTTGTGATGGCTTGCCCGACTTGGCTTGCGTCTTGTTCTGAGCGCGTTGCCGTGACAACGATGTCGTCGCTGGCGGCAAAACCAGCAGTGGGGAGCAGCGCAAATGCGGCCACTGTCGTCAATAATGTTTTAGTCACAAATCCTCCTTGGGTAACGACCCTAAAGTGTCATCACGCAAGGAAAACGCCCGGAATTAGGCAATCCCAAGTTCGCCCGGTACATCCCGCCCGGCCAAAGGATAAACAGCAACGGGCAGGTCTCCTGACTTCCGGGTCGCTGTGTCGCACCGCCTTCTCGGGCAAAACCCAATGGCATAATGGCGCGAAACTCACCGGTTACAGTTGCGGGAGCAGTGGCGGATTTGAACCGCCTTCCCTTTTGATCCCTCTCGGGAACCTGTTGCGACTTTGTATCTAGGATCGAGATTGGTGCAGTGCAACCAAAAAATTAAAGCGGTAGCCCCACATAATTCTCCGCAATCGCCGTCTGCATAGCTTGGGAATTGGCGATATAATCCATCTCTGCCACCTGCATCCGGCGCTCAAACGGGCCATCTTCCGGAAAGCGGTGCATGAGTTTGGTGAGCGACCAGGAGAACCGCTCGGATTTCCACACGCGGGCGAGCGCCTGCTCTGAATAGCCAGCGATCCCTTCATTGTCATTGTGTTTGAACTTCGCGATCAATGCGTTTGAGAGATAAGCGACATCCGACGCAGCAAGGTTCAGCCCTTTAGCCCCCGTGGGCGGCACAATGTGCGCGGCATCGCCGCACAGAAACAAATTCCCATAGCGCATCGGCTCAAACACGAAACTGCGCAGCGGCGCGATTGATTTTTCGATCGAGGGCCCGCGCACCATGGCCGCCGCAGCTTCCGGCCCAAGGCGCAAGGCAAGCTCGTCCCACAGCCGCTCATCGGGCCACAACGCAATATCCTCATCCACAGGCACCTGAATATAATATCGGCTGCGCGTGTTGGAGCGCATGGAGGCAAGCGCGAAGCCATTGGCATGATTGGCGTATATGAGCTCATGATGACATGGTGGCACGTCGGCAAGAATGCCGAGCCAACCGAACGGATAAACGCGCTCAAAGACTTGACCAACGCTGGCCGGAATGGCTTGCCGCGCCGGGCCGTGATAGCCATCACAACCCACAATATAGTGCGCGTTCAGCCGCTCCGATCGGCCATCCTGTGTGTACCTGAGGTAAGGTGCAGCGCTGGTAAGGTCATGCAGTGCGACATCTCCGGCGGCGTAGACAACCTTCAATCCGCGCCTAGGTGCCGCATCCATCAAATCGCGCGTCACCTCGGTTTGACCATAAACCGTCACGTGCTTGCCGGTGAGTGCAGCGACGTCGATCCGGATCAGTCGTTCGCCATCCGCGAGGCAAAAACCATCATGCGGAATACCCTCTGCTTTCAGCCTGGCATCAAGTCCGAGCTGCGTCATCAGATCGGTCGTTCCGCCTTCCAGCACGCCGGCACGAATGCGACCGAGCACGTATTCAGGCGTCGCGCGCTCCACGATAACGCAGTCTATACCCTCCGCGACCAGCCGATGCCCGAGGAGCAATCCCGCAGGGCCAGAGCCGATGATTGCAACTTGTGTTTTCATACTGCTCCCTCGATAACGCATCACAGATTGGTGATAGCGCTCGTTTAATGCCGTATGTGTAACTTACGTTTTCACGAAAATCAAAGACTCACGACGAATAAATCGCTGTGTGAGAACGATCGCAACAGACTAGGGATGCACATCCAACGGTGCGCATGCGGCCTCAAGCCATACACGCGCATCTCCATCCAATTGCGGCCCAATCTCGGCCAGAACGCGTGCATGATAGCCATCAAACCAGCGCAATTCATCGCGACTCATGAGGCTCGTGTCGACCAACGTGCGATCAATGGGCGCGAGCGTGAGCGTATCAAAACCAAGGTAATCGCCCTCTGCTCCGGTTGGTGTTCGGTCTTCCACCAACACGAGGTTTTCGATGCGGATGCCATAGGCGCCCGTTTTGTAATAACCGGGTTCGTTTGAGACGATCATGCCCGCTGCGAGCGGTTCTTCCGTGCCCGGCTGGCCACCGCTCGATGTCGCGATCCGTTGCGGCCCTTCGTGAACGCCGAGATACGATCCCACGCCGTGCCCGGTGCCGTGGGCATAATCCACGCCAGCCGCCCATAGATGTTGCCGCGCGAGCACATCAAGCTGGCTTCCTCTGGTTCCGCTCGGGAAAACGGCACGCGCCAGCGCGATATGGCCTTTGAGCACGCGGGTGAAGCGATCGCGCTCTTCCGCTGGTGGCGCATCTGGGCCAACCCATACTGTGCGCGTCACGTCAGTGGTGCCATCGAGATATTGTCCGCCCGAATCAACAAGAAACATAGAATTGGGCGGGAGCGTGCGGTTGGTCTCGGGCGAGACGCGGTAATGCACAACCGCACCATTCGGCCCACTCCCAGAGATTGTGTCAAACGAGAGGTCTTTGAGTTGGTTGGTCGCCTTCCGAAAGCCTTCCAAGCGATCAGCGGCTGCAAGCTCGGTCAACGTGCCTTTCGGCCCTTCGCCGGACAACCAGAATATAAAGCGCGAGAGCGCGGCGCCGTCGCGGTGATGCGCGGTCTTGGTGCCGGTAATTTCAGTCGCGTTCTTGATCGCTTTGGGCAGCACGCACGGATCACGCGCTTCGACCACATCCACTCCGATCAATGCCTCAAATATCGCAGCGACCGCGCGTTCTGGGTCAACCATCACACGTTTGCCGGCAAGCGCTGTCAGCGCGGTCGAGAACCCCTCATAAGGGTGGAGCCAGACGTTATCCCCAAGGTGCGTGCGCACCGCATCATCCACCTTATCCTCAGCAATGAAGAGGTCGGCGCTACCATCGGCATGCACCAGTGCGAACGCGAGCACTACGGGCGTGCGCTCGACATCAGCGCCCCGAATGTTGAACACCCATGCAATCGAATCGAGCGCGCTGAGCACGACGGTGTCACAGTTCTGCGCTTTGAGTGCAGCGGCAATCTGTGTCCGCTTTTCGGCCGACGACTGCCCTGCGAACATCATGTCATGCGGCACGGCAGGCGCCGCCGAAGCTGCTGGCTGATCTGCCCAAATTTTGTCCACCGGATTGGCGTTGACCGGAACCAGTGTGCGTGTCTCACCGAGCGCTTTCCGCGCCGCCTCCACCCAATGGCGCGTATGCAGCCACGGATCATAACCGATCCGGCCACCCGCAGGCGCATGCTCACCGAGCCATGCAGATGTGCTCGTCGCGGGCACATTCTCATAGCTATAAAGCGCACCGTCTACCTGCTCGCGCACTTGTAGCGTGTAGCGGCCATCAACGAATATCGCCGCTTTGTCGGCGAGCACGACGGCACTGCCTGCTGATCCGCCAAAGCCCGTGAGCCACTCGAGCCGTTTGGCGTCGCCGCCAACATATTCGCTCAAATGCGCGTCGGTGAGCGGGATCACGAAGCCGTCGAGCTTATCTGCCCCTAATTGCGCCCGCAGGTGGGTTAATCGATCAGCGTGGGTGGACATTCTGAGAGCCTCGTTACATGGATTGGAACTTATATACGCTCACCGGCTTAATTTGAAAGATACTATGATAACCACGCCACCAACTGCGTTGAAACGCACTGTGTCTGCCACCCACCACGGCATCACGACGACGGACGATTATGGCTGGTTGCGCGATCCGAACTATCCGGACGTGGCGGACGTCGCGATCATTGGGCATTTGCAGGCTGAAAACGCCTATTATGAGGCGGCAATGGAGCCACATCAGCCGCTGATCGACACCCTATTTGCCGAAATGAAGGGGCGCATCAAAGAGGATGACAAAAGTGTTCCGGCGCGCGACGGCGATCACGATTATTGGCGGGCCTTTGAGCTTGGCGGGCAATATCGCAAATGGTGGCGACGACCGGTAGCTGGCGGGCCGGACGAACTGATCCTCGATGAACCCGCGCTGGCGCAGGGCAAGGATTATTTCCGGTTGGGGGCCTGTGCCGTCACCGAAGATGGGCGCTACCTCGCTTATTCGATCGACGATGACGGTTCGGAACGTTTCACCGCAAGGGTGCGGGATTTGAACACTGGCGTCGATTTGCCAGATGAGCTGACCGACACAATGGGCGCGCTCGTCTGGTCGGCGGATGGCAAGCACCTGCTTTACGGCCTTGTGAATGATCAATGGCGCATTGATACGATCAAATGCCATGCGCTGGGCAGATCACAAGCCGAAGACGTGACGCTGCTTCATGAGAGCGATCCCGGTTTTCAGGCGGGTGTCGGGATGACGCATTCGCGCGCGTTCATCGTGCTCGCGACGGGCGACAATACAACGAGCGAAGTGCGGCTGGTGCGCGCAGATGATCCGCTCGGGCCGCAAATGCTGGTGCGCGGACGCGCTGTAGGCGTCGAATATGATGTGGAGGAGCATGAGGGCACGCTGTTCATTCACACCAATGACACGCACACAAATTTCCGGTTGGTGACAGCAGCGCTCGCGACGCCCGCCGTCTGGTCAGAGCTCATTCCGCCGTCCGACGATTTTTACATGACCGGGATCACCACGTTCAAAACCCTGTTCGTGGTGGAGGGGCGCAAGCGTGGCCTCGATCAGATTTGGTTGCACGATTACGCGGGCACGCCCCCTAAGCGCATCGATTTCCCCGAGGCCAGCTATTCCGCAGGGCTGGATGAAAACCCCGAATATGACGTGACGACACTGCGGCTTTCGTATGAGTCGATGGTCACACCAGATCGGGTGATTGACTATGATGTGGCAAGTGGTGCGCATAAGCTATTGAAAGAACAGGTAATTCCTAGCGGATATAATGCGACAGACTATGCCACGACGCGGCTGGAGATTCCCGCGCGCGATGGCACGCTCATTCCCGTTTCTATTGTGTATCGCGCCGATTTCCCGCGTGATGGGTCGCGCCCACTCTACCTGTATGGCTACGGTGCCTATGGGATTGCGATTGACCCTGGCTTTTCCGTCACGCGGATCTCGCTGCTCGATCGCGGGTTTGCGCTGGCGATCGCGCATATTCGTGGCGGTGATGATCTCGGCCAGCAATGGCAGCTCGATGGCAAGTTGGAGAAGCGCTGGAATACCTTCCACGATTTTATCGATGTAGCTCAAGGGCTTATCACAGAAGGCTATACGACAGCGGGAAAAATTGTCGCAGCGGGTGGATCGGCAGGGGGCGAGCTGATGGGTGTGGTGGTCAATGAGGCGCCGCAGCTCTTTGGTGCCATCGCCGCACACGTTCCTTTCGTCGATGTGCTCAACACGATGCTTGATGAGAGCCTGCCGCTGACCCCCGGCGAGTGGCCCGAGTGGGGCAATCCGATTGAGGATGAGGCAGCGTTCCGGCTCATTCAAAGCTACTCACCGTATGATAATGTGCGCGCGCAGGCCTATCCACCGCTGCTGATAACGGCGGGGCTGAACGATCCGCGCGTCACCTATTGGGAGCCCGCGAAATGGGCCGCCCGGCTGCGCGAGCTGAAGACGGATGCCAACGTGCTCCTGTTGAAAACCAATATGGGTGCAGGCCACGGCGGAAAATCGGGGCGCTTTGAATCCTTGCGCGAAGATGCCGAGGAGTTCGCCTTCTTCCTGTGGCAGTTGGGCGTAGGGTAGGACGCGACTCAACTCCGCCTCCCAACCGGCAATCGAGGTCGACCTCACCCTGTGAACACACTCCAACCCGTGGCATCAGCCAGTCGCTCGAGCGCCAAGCTCCCCAATTGCGAGTTGCCGCGCGCATTAAGTCCCGGCGACCAGACAGCGATGCTGGCTTTGCCGGGCACGACGGCCAATATCCCGCCGCCGACGCCAGATTTTCCGGGGAAGCCGACCCGGTAGGCGAATTCACCCGAGCCGTCATAATGCCCGCACATCATCATCAGCGCGTTGATCCGGCGTGCACGCGCAGCGCTGATGACGCTCTCGCCGGTGCGCGGGTGCTTGCCGCCGAGCATCAGATAGCGCCCGCTCAACGCCAATTGACGACACGATAGCGCGAGCGCGCACTGGTGGAAATAGAGTTTTAGCGCCTCCTCTACGCGGTTCATGTTGCCAAAAGACCGCATATAATTGGCGAGTGCGATGTTGCGAAAGCCGGTAACCGCCTCTGAATTTGCCACCTCACTATCGATCTGGATACTCTCATCATCTGCCAGAAAGCGGATGAAGCGCAGTACGCCGCCAATCGCTTCGCGCGGATCAGACGCTCCGAGCACGATGTCGCTCACGACCACCGCACCCGCATTAATCAGCGGATTGCGGGGAATGCCGTGTTCTGTCTCCAGTTGCACGATAGAGTTGAATGCCGACCC
>JAYVZY010000206.1:0-2232 GCA_043782885.1 Sphingomonadales bacterium
AGCGCGAGCGCACTTGCCGCCACCGCCAGCCACGTCATCCGCCGTTGACGCCGCTGCGCTTCGCGCCGGACAAGATCATCGAGCTTGAGGCCCGCGAGGCCCGCGATGAGCTTCAGCTTGGCCGCGCGCTTACCATCGCCGTTGGGTCGCAAATCGGCAGCTATCGGCTCCGCAGGGGTGTCGGTGATGACACCGTCTTCATTGACGCGGAATCGAATTGCCGGCGGAAAGCACTCCTCATGCGCGCGCCCGGGCAGGTCAGTCGCATTGGGTTCGCCCGCCGCGATCACCACCAGCACGCGCGCCTCTGCGTGCATTTGTTTGTAGGTGCGCACTTCTTCATTCACCCATCGCGACTGCGCGGATGAGGGCGACGCGATCACGATCAGAAATTGCGCGGCGGCGAGCGCGTCTTTCAGACCAGTCGAGAGGTCGCCCGAGGCGGCAAGCTCCTCCCGATCTTTGAATATCGGTGTCAGGCGGCGCGGCACCGGTCCAATAGGTGTAGGATTCCCGATTAACTTTGTAGGGAACCTGTAGGATTCGAGTGTTTTATGCAGCCAGCCCGCAACGGCGGAATCAGCATGACTATAGCTGATAAACGCCCGATAATGTAGTTCTTTGGTTGGTATCACGCTGTTCATGTCCCCTGCAAGACCCGCGACGGTCGCCCCACCGCACTACACAACACAATCAACACGGAAAGTTACACCTCCAACAGCCGATTACAGCGATTTCTGCTAAGATCACAGCGTTTTATTGCGCGGATGATCGCGATGGATCACGGGCACTTGCCCACGCCACCGCCGAGAATAGCGCCAAACGTTTTGGAGCCGCATAGGGCAATCGCATCATCATGACCATCGACGGCACCGCCACGACGCCGTTAATTACGGCACTCCAGAATAGGGCTTTGACAGGGTCTATCGTTGAGAAGTTCAGCCCAGCGCCCAAGGCCATCGCCAGTCCGATGATCGCATAAAACCCCTTGGCTCGACCGAGAATGCGAGACAGGCCGACATGCCAACCAAAGGCCTCGCCTAAAGCATAGGCCGCCGAACCTGCCAACACGGGCACTGCGAGCAGCTCTGTGCCGATGATGCCCAGCGCAAACACCAAAAACACATACGGCCCAGCAATAGGCCTGAGCGCCTCGGCGCATGAACGGCAAGCGCTACCCCCACATAGGCGAACAACGAAAGCGTCAGCCATTTGAGCAGCGACACATAGCGCGCAAAGCGCACGAACAACTGAAGAAACAGTGAGAGAATACCGAAGCCCGCTACATAGAATAGCGCATTTCCGCCAATCAGTAGTTTGAGCGCCGCCGCCATCGCGCCCAGATCATAGCCAAATTGCGCACCCGCCTGCGAATAGGTGGCGATCCCACTCGGGTCATCATCCGATGCCCCCGTAATCAGGCCCGGCCCCATAATCTGGAGCAGCTTTGGGCGCTCTGGTTGGTCGATCTGCGCGGAATCGTCTGGGTGGTACGCGGCCATGTCATTCCCCGTATTTACGAACTGACGGCACTAACCACCCAGATCAGACTGAGGTATTATCACAAAGTATCGACGACGACACACATCATTTGTGGCGAATAACCGAGGAATGCTCAAAACATTATCGACAGCGCGCGCGCGTGCGCCAACGATCAACCGCTTTGTTCCATAATAGCGTCGGCAAAAATAACGCGCGCATATCGCGTTCATCCGATGTGAATGAGAGGTGTAATGCGTGGCAGCCACAAAAGCTCCCAACCGCGATACGCTATTATATCATGCGTGCGGCGAGGATGGGCCCGGCGTTGCCTTGCTGAATGAGCACTGCGGCGCGATCAGCACCGCCTTCATGCAAAAGACCAGCTGGAACGCTCACGACAGCATGCCCACCTGCCCAACCGGTGATGACATGCTCGCCAACAACAACATTGGTGTAACGGATCAAGCTGCCGCCGTTCTCACCGCGACCGATACGTACATTCACAGTTGACCGAAGCGCCAGCACCGTGACATTATACCGACCACGCGCATTGCCATCTATGGTAATCGTGCGCTCGCCCGTGCCCGATGTATTTGCCGTGACAGTCGGCCCGACCTTTGTCGACGCGTCCGCGATAAAGGTGCGAATGGTATTTTCATTTGAACCAACCGCGCCGTAACTGCCCTGCACCATGATTTGCGGCGTGTACACGCCAGAACCGGCCCCTCCACGGGCTGCATAGGCGCGTTG
>JAYVZY010000207.1:0-6618 GCA_043782885.1 Sphingomonadales bacterium
GCCATATTTCGCGTCATAGCTGTAATCGGCATGGCCGGGGCGATAGGCCTTGGCGACCTCAGCATAATCCTTGCTGCGCTGATCAACATTCTCGATCATCAGGCTGATCGGTGTGCCCGTCGTCCGCCCCTCAAACACGCCCGAGAGGATGCGCACCACGTCCGGCTCCTGCCGCTGCGTGGTGAAGCGCGAGGTGCCGGGGCGGCGCTTATCGAGCCACGGTTGGATGTCAGCCTCCGAGAGCGCAATCCCCGGCGGGCAGCCATCCACCACCGCGCCAATCGCGGGCCCATGCGATTCGCCCCATGTGGAAAAGCGGAAGAGGTGGCCGAAGCTGTTATGGCTCATGCGTGCGTCATAACAGCGCAATATCCGGCGCGTCTTCAGCCTTCATGCCCACCACATGATAGCCCGCGTCAACGTGGTGCGTCTCCCCCGTCACACCCGAAGCAAGATCGCTCAGAAGATACAGCCCAGCCCCGCCGACATCTTCAATCGTGATGTTGCGCTTTAGTGGCGCGTTGAGTTCGTTCCATTTCAGGATCAGGTTGAAATCGCCGATGCCCGATGCCGCGAGCGTTTTCACCGGCCCCGCAGACAGAGCATTCACGCGGATATTGTCGCGCCCCAGATCAACCGCGAGATATTTCACGCTCGTCTCCAGCGCCGATTTCGCCACGCCCATCACGTTGTAATGCGGCACCACCTTTTCCGCGCCGTAATAGGTGAGCGTGATCATCGCGCCGCCATTTGGCATCATCGCAGCAGCGCGCTTGGCAACGGCGGTGAAGCTGAACACGCTGATGTTCATCGTCATCAGGAAGTTCTCAAGCGTCGTGTCACAATAGCGGCCACGAAGCTGGGTCTTGTCAGAAAACCCGATAGCGTGAACGATGAAATCGATCGTCGGCCAGCGCGCGGCAAGTGTTGCGAAGGTCTTATCGAGTTCGGCTTCATCCGACACATCGCAATCAATCAGGAAGTCGCTGTCCAATTCTGCTGCCAAAGGCCGTACACGCTTTTCCAGTGCCTCACCCTGATAGCTGAAGGCGAGCTCGGCGCCTGCTTCGCGCAGTTTCTTGGCAATGCCCCATGCCAGCGACCGGTTGTTGGCGAGGCCCATGATCAGCCCGCGCTTGCCTTGCATCAACGTGTTCATTCATCCTCCGCACGGATTTGGTTCAATTGATTGCCCTTTAGCCCAGTCAAGGGCGGTTCCGCTAGTGCCGCATTCAGGTGCGCACCGATCACGAGGCCATAGCCGATTAGCCAGAAAAACAGCAGCGCGATCACAAATCCGGCCAGCCCGCCATACGTCAACGTATATCCGTGCAGCAGGCCGAGCACTGGCGGCAACAGCTGGAGGACACCATACCACCAGAGCATCACGAGCATCGCGCCCGGCCATTTTGGCGCGGTGCGTACACGATAGCGCCCCGGGGTGAGCGACCAGAACATCAGATAGAGCGCTGAAAAGATGATGGCGGCCGGCACGATCCGCGAAACCCGCAGCCAATTGGCGGCGTCATGCGCCATCGGCAGCAATTGCGAAACGAACTGCTCGGTTGCGGTGAGCAAAACCTGCGCTGCAAATCCCGCCATCATCAGGATGATCGAGATAATGGTGATGGCCACCGAACGCAGCCGATGCTGCCAAAACGGCCGCGACGAGGTGGTGCCGTAAGCGCGCCTCAGAATATCGCGAATCGTTTCGATAAAACTGCCTACCGTCCACAGCCCCACCAGTGCGCCGAGCCAGAGAAGCGCCCCGGTGCGTGCGTGCAGCACGTCATTTATTGGCTGCTCCAGCATCCCGCTCACCTGCTCGGGAAGAGTTGAAAGCACACTATCCACCGCGCGCTCGGTATCTTCATTCTGGCCGAAAAGCCGCGCCAAGGCTGCGGTAACGATGATGAACGGGAATAGCGTCAGCAGCGAGAGATAAGCGAGGTTGCCGGCGTGAATGAAGCCGTCATTATAAACACCACTTGCGGCGCGCAGCAGCACCGCCCGCGAATAAGCAAACCTGGTTCGCGCAGCTGGGTCGGCCCCCGCTCGTCGCGTCGCGTCCTCTCGCCTCGATTCTGGCGAATGGGGCGCAATATCCTTCAGGTGCCGAGCCCAGCGCGAGGGTTATGAACGTCATCCCAATTTTCAGCGAACGTCGTCAGCACATCATCGGCGGGAGGCAGGGCGATCATCAGCCGCACAAGCTGGTCGCCGCGCACACCGCTCTTACCCGTAAAGCCGCGTCCCTTGAGCCGCATGACTTTGCCGGATGAGGAATTGGGTGGCAGGTTAAGCATCACCGCACCCTCAACGGTGGGCACTTTCACGGCGCCACCGAGCACCGCCTCTTTGAGCGAGATCGGAAGGTCAAGTTTTACATTGTCACCGTCGCGGGTGAAGAAGCGGTGCGGCTTGATGTCAATCGTCACCACGCCGTCTCCTGCCCCGCCTGGGCCGTGCTGGCCCTTGCCTTTAAGCTTCATCTGCGTGCCCGTCTCTACGCCGTTGGGCAGCTTGAGATCGATGGTTTTGCCATCAGCCAATGTGATCCGCTGCGTTTTGAGCGCGGCGGCATCTTCAAACGTGACGGCCAAGGTATAAGCGATGTTGGCACCCTTGGGCGGGGGGGCTTGACGTCCGAAGCCGCCGCCAGCCTGACGCCCCCGGCCACCGCCAAACATGCCACCGAGAATATCACCAAGGTCAACATTCTCGCCACCAAACTCGAAGTGCGCACCGCCGGGGCCAGGCCTGAACCCCCCTTGCCCACCAAACGGACTGCCGCCGCCGCCAAATCCGTTCCCAAACGGCGAGGTTGGGTTGCCTTGCCCGTCAATCTCGCCGCGATCAAAGCGCGCGCGCTTTTCCTTGTCGTTGAGCAGATCATACGCCGCCGTTACGTTCGAGAAACGCTCCGTTGCCTTCGGATTGTCCTTATTCTTGTCCGGATGCAGCTCCTTGGCGAGTTTGCGATAGGCCTTTTTAATTTCGGCCTCGGTTGCGGATTTCGCAATACCTAACAGGGTGTAAGGATCAGTCATGGCTCCCATATGCGGCTCTGGGGGCGGAAGTTCAAGATTTCCCCAACATCCCTTTCAAATACCCGCCCGTATAGCTCGCCGCCACCTTCGCCACTTGCTCCGGCGTGCCTTCCGCGACGACTTCGCCGCCCTTCACGCCACCCTCCGGCCCCATATCGATGATCCAATCGGCCGTCTTGATGACATCGAGGTTATGCTCGATCACGACGACGGTGTTGCCCTGTTCCACCAACGCGTGCAGCACTTCCAAGAGCTTGCGGACATCCTCAAAATGCAGACCGGTGGTTGGCTCATCGAGGATATACAGCGTGTTGCCGGTGGCGCGCTTGCTCAGTTCCTTGGCGAGCTTCACCCGCTGCGCCTCACCGCCCGAGAGCGTGGTGGCCTGCTGCCCGACCTTGACATAACCAAGGCCAACCTCCGCCAGCATCGCCATTTTGTCGCGGATCGGCGGCACGGCCTTGAAGAATTCGACCGCGTCTTCCACCGTCATATCGAGCACATCGGCGATGCTATGGCCCTTAAACTTCACCTCCAGCGTCTCGCGGTTGTAACGCTTGCCCGCGCACGTTTCGCAGGTGACGTAAACATCGGGCAGGAAGTGCATCTCGATCTTAATCAGGCCATCGCCCGAGCACGCCTCGCAGCGCCCGCCTTTGACGTTGAAGCTGAAGCGCCCCGGTTTATAGCCGCGCGCCGCGCTCTCTGGCAGGCCCGCAAACCAATCGCGGATGTTGGTGAAGGCGCCGGTGTAGGTGGCGGGGTTGGAGCGCGGTGTGCGGCCAATCGGTGATTGATCAATGTCGATCACCTTGTCACAATGTTGCAAGCCGCTGATCTTGTCGTGCGCGCCCGCAATCACCCGCGCGCCGTTGAGGGTGCGCGCGGCGGCGGCATAGAGCGTGTCGATCGTGAAGCTGGATTTGCCTGAGCCGGACACGCCAGTGATGCAGGTGAAGGTGCCCAAGGGAATGCTCGCCGTGACGCCGTTCAGGTTGTTCGCGCGCGCATTGTGCACCGTCAGTTTTTTGCCCGTGCCCTTGCGGCGCTTCTTCGGCACCGGCACTTCGCGGCGGCCACTGAGGTAATCGGCTGTGATGCTACCTTCGCTCGCTAGAATATCCGCGAGTTTGCCCTCAGCCACAATCGCGCCGCCATGCACGCCCGCGCCCGGCCCCATATCGATGACATAATCGGCGCTGCGGATCGCGTCCTCATCATGCTCCACCACCAACACGGTGTTGCCCAAATCGCGTAAGCGCCGCAGCGTGACCAGCAGTCGTTCGTTATCCTTCTGGTGTAGCCCGATGCTCGGCTCATCGAGCACATAGAGCACGCCGGACAGGCCAGAGCCGATCTGCGAGGCGAGCCGGATGCGCTGCGATTCGCCACCGCTCAACGTGCCGGAGGTGCGATCCAGATTGAGGTAATCCAGCCCCACATTATTCAGGAATCCCAGCCGCTCGATAATCTCCTTGAGGATGCGCTCGGCGATTTGCCCCTGCTGCGCAGTCAGTTTCGCGCCGACACTGCTGAACCACATTAGCGCATCGACCACCGACATGCGCGCGACATCGGCGATCGTCGTCATCGCGATTTTCACCGAAAGCGCCTCGGGCTTGAGCCGCGCACCACCGCAGGTTTCGCAATGCGCGGACGATTGGAACTTCGCCAATTCCTCGCGCATCCACGCGCTATCGGTTTGCAGTAGGCGGCGGGCGAGGTTCTGCATCACACCGTTGAATGTCTTCACCACATCATACGACTTGCGGCCATCCATGAACGTCAGCTTCATCACCTCGCCGCGCGATCCGTTGAGGATGATGTCGCGGTGGTCATCGGAGAGCTCTTGCCACGGCGTGTCCATGCTGAAGCCATAATGCTTGGCGACGCTGGTGAGTACTTGCGTATAATAAGGCGAGGGTGGGTTGGATTTCGCCCAAGGCACGACTGCGCCCTTTTTGATACTGAGTTCCGCATTCGGCACCACCAGTTCCGGATCGAAATAGAGCCGCTCGCCAAGGCCGTCGCATGTCGGGCATGCACCTTGCGGGGCGTTGAAGCTGAACAGACGTGGTTCGATTTCGGCAATGGTAAAGCCAGAGACTGGGCAAGCGAATTTCTCGGAGAACGTGATACGGCCGGGGGGGGCGTTGTCGCCCAACACCTCTTTGGTATCTGTTGGCGTAGCATCAGGAGCATCCGCTGGATCGACAAAGGCAAGACCGTCTGCCAGCTTCAACGCCGCCTCGAAGCTCTCCGCCAGCCTTGGTGCAATGCCTTCCCGCACCACAATGCGGTCGACCACCACCTCGATGTCATGCTTGTATTTCTTATCGAGTGCGGGGGCCTCATCCATCTCGTAAAACGCGCCATCGATCCGCACACGGGTGAAGCCCTGCGCCTGCCAACTCGCCAGCTCTTTCTTATACTCGCCCTTGCGCCCGCGCACGACCGGCGCGAGCAAATACAGCCGCGTGCCCTCGGGCAGCGCGATCACCCGATCCACCATCTGCGACACGGTTTGCGCGGTGATCGGCAGGCCGGTTGCGGGCGAATAGGGCACGCCCACCCGCGCCCATAGCAGCCGCATATAATCATAAATCTCGGTTACAGTGGCAACGGTGGAACGCGGATTGCGCGAGGTGGTTTTCTGCTCAATGCTGATCGCGGGGGACAACCCCTCGATGTGATCAACATCGGGCTTTTGCATCAGCTCCAGAAACTGCCGCGCATAGGCCGACAGCGACTCGACATAACGCCGCTGCCCTTCGGCATAGATCGTATCAAACGCGAGCGACGATTTTCCCGAGCCGGAAAGCCCGGTAATCACTGTCAGCGTATCGCGTGGAATATCGACGTTGATGTTCTTGAGGTTGTGCTCGCGCGCGCCGCGAACTTGGATGTGTGTCAGCATGGCGGCTGTTTCTCATATGTTCGCTAATGGGGCAAGGGCAGCCAAAGATATTTTTACACCAGTGAACACGATCTTTACCATTTCGCTACCGGCTTCATTAAAGCGAATATGGCATTAACCTCACAGCGACAAAAATGTATCCTTGGTCGCTCCTTTACGGAGTGTGTTAGACATCTGATCATCAAGGCGAAAATGGTTAAGAATGTGGTTGCCAATAATCTATCGCCATTATTAGTGAGTTGAGCCGATAGTGATGTCGTGATTGAGGCTGATGGTGCGGCTAACGACGGCACCTTAAATGAGCGAGACAGGCCCCTTTCGCGGAACGCCCGACCAGGGAACACTATCGGTTTGGTCACCGATATAATATTGTGTTTTTTCTGGTTTTGTGAGGTTTATCATGTCCGATTTCTTATATTCCGGTGCCGAACGGCGCAACGCGGCGCGCACGCCGATTGCCGTCTCCGCGACGTTGCGCGCGAGTGGCGGTCATCGAATTAACGTCGCCTTGAAAGACATTTCCGAAATTGGGTTTCGTTGCGAATATGCGTCAGATTTGCGTGTAGGCGAGCAGATGTGGCTGAAATTTAATGATTTCGAGGCTATGGAGGTTGAGGTCATTCGGCGGGAGGGCTATGACTATGGCTTGTC
>JAYVZY010000208.1:0-5424 GCA_043782885.1 Sphingomonadales bacterium
ACCGGCGAGGTTACGTCGTTTCCGCTGTGGCCTGCAATTGGGGCTCAAGAGCACGCAGATCGAGCCCGCGCGTTTCTGTCCCAAACCATAGGATCAGCACAAGAGCGAACAGTATTGGCACGGTAATCAGCACCGCAATGGTGCCAAGCGGTGGCACCAATGCAAGGATGCTGAGCGTTTGTGCCAACAGCCCGCCCAGCTTGCTGCACGCGGCCACCCATCCCGTTGCGCGACCACGAATGTTGAGTGGGTAGCTCTCGGCAGCATAAGGCAGAAGAATGGCGAGAATGCCATTGCTGCCAATGATGAGGAGGGCAATTGGGATGACAGGGCTTAGGTCTGCGTGTTGGTCGAGCAACAAAACACCTACGAGCCCAAGGAGCGTTATCACGACCATGCTGACCAGCGCCCCCTTTGTGCTCCACCGGCTGTAGAGAAACGCGACAAAGAAGACTGTCGGAAACGCAATGAGGGCCGATTGCGCGAGGAGCTCGGAAGACACAGCCATCGAGTGGCCTTTGTTGACTAGGTCTGCCGGTAGCCACAACAGCAGCCCAAAGTTGATCAGCCCCCACGCAACAGCTGCAATGCTGAGCGCTGCTGTCTTGCCCAGATAGCCCTTTGCCATCAGGCTGCCCTTCGGATGCGGCGCGCTGTGGTGTGGAATGAAATCGAATTCTTCTTCGTTCTCTGCTAGGGTATGATGGACGGTGCCAAAGCGCGCCATCACCGCCTGCGCTTCCGCATTGCGGCCACGCGCGATCAGGAATTTGGCCGACTCAGGTATCATTCCCCCCATCGCCACCAGCGCAAGCCCCGTGGGAAGGTTGATCAACCACAAGATACGCCAGCCAAAATAGGGTTGCAGCCAAGCCGAGAAACCACTCGCCGCAAAATAGCCGCCCGCCGCGCCTAGCCCGCCAACAAGCACCAGTGCCCAGCCGCGATGTTTCGAGGGCATTGTTTCTGCGAGCAGCGCGTAGGTCACGGGCAACATGCCGCCCGCCGCCGCGCCCATCAGGAAACACATGCCGATATTCCAGGCGAGTGACGGCATCGCGCCGCAGATAGATGTGCCAACAAACATGATGGCGGACAACAGAATGGAGGCTTTGCGACCATAAATATCCGCAATCACACCCCAGACGACTGAACCCACCACCGTGCCCATCAGCGCAAAGAAGGGCACTAAAGCAGCATGCGCTTCAGGCACGCCATATTCCTTCACCATCCCCGGCATCACAAAGCCGAGCGAGGCGGGCTTCATCACATCGATGACGAGCGCCATCACCAGCACAACCATTAGCCCCCAATGGGCGAACGATAGCGGCGCATCCTCAGGGGCTGCCACGCTGATGTGGCGCGATGCGGCGATTTGGGCGCTGACGTTCTGGGGCAACAAGCCATACGCCGCAACCGCTATCCCGCCGACGATCAGGAACATCCCAAAGATCATCCCCGCATCCATCGGCATGCCAGCAAGATGGAAGCCCATGTCGCGGGCCATCCAGAACATCGGTAAATGGAGCAGCACTCCCACCGTTACCGCCACACAACCGGCGAGAAAGGCCAAAAGGCTTGAGCGACCAGCAAGGGTTTTTGTCAACGACATACACAGGCGGATGCCGCCGCAGCCCAGCATTGTCAATTCGCTGAAACGCGGCAATCCAATAACCCGCTAGAATTGACTCACGGAATCACGAGGGATAAGTTCTGGTCTGTAATGAAAAGTCTGCTTCGCCATTTCCTGCTGCTCGTGGTCGCTCTCGGCCTTGCTGGGCAGGGCGTAGCGTTTGCGTCAAATCCGTGCGGCATGATGGCTCGGACACAGATCGCACACGCAAGCTCGGCCAAGGCGATGCCGAATATGCCCGGATGCACGATGTCCGCTACTGAAATGAAGGTCGTCAAAGCGGACATGAACAAAGCCGGTAAAGGCTCTACGCCCTGCAAAGGGATGGGGCTTTGCTGCCTTTCGATGGCGGGCGGGGGTGCTATCGCCGCGCTTGATACGGCGCAGGAGATGCGTCGTCTGCCCGTCAGCGCCGCAACTGTGCTCCCACGACCTGCTGATTCTTTCCCGCTTGGATGGACCATCCTGCCGGAGCTTGATCCCCCCTCACACCTTGGCTGAATCTTCGGGTGTTGGTGGCTGAAGGCTGCCTGCACACGCCTGCAATCAACCAAGGATTTCATCATGAACAGGATCAGTGTGGCTGCGTGTGTGGCGAGTCTGCAGGCCTTTGTGGCGCCAGCCCTCGCCGAGCCGCTCAGCTTTAACGCGGCACTTGAACGCAGCGCAGCGGATGCGCCCTCGTTGCGGGGCCGCGCTGCCAGTGTGGCGGCGGCGCGGAGTTTGGCGCGTGCGGCAGGGCAGTTGCCAGATCCGACGCTAGACGTTGGCATCCAGGATTTTCCCATCACTGGCCCCGATGCCGGACGGCTCAATCGCGACAATTTCACGATGCGCAAGATTGGCCTGAGTCAGAAATTCAGCAACCCGGCCAAGCGCCACGCGGAGGTCGCTCTGGCGAGCGCGCAGATTGGCGTTGCCGAAGCCGGTAATCGCATCGAAGCGCGCAACGTGCGGCTGCAAACCGCGCTGGCATGGATGGACGTTTATTATGGCGAGAAGCGGCTCGGCATTCTTGGCCTGCTCGACAAGAGCCTTGATGACCTCCAATCGACCGTATCGGCGCGCCTGACGTCAGGCAGTGCGCGGCCATCACAAGCACTGGAGCCGACGCAATTGCGCGCGCAGGTTGCGGATCGCCGTAGTGGCGCGGTAGCAGAAATCGCCAAAGCCCGGGCGATGCTCGGGCGCTGGACCGGCGATATGCAGGCTGACGTGGCAGGCGCGCCGCCCTCACCCGAGATTGATCGGGGCAGGCTGATCGCAGGCGTTGCGAACCTGCCGACCTTGCGCACGATGGATGCACAAACTGTGGCCGCCGACGCAAACACACGGCTTGCCCGCGCCGACAAGTACCCTGACTGGACGGTCAATGCCGCCTATGGTCGCCGAGAGCCCAATTATGGTGATCTGGTGTCGGTTGGCGTGTCCATCGACCTCCCGCTGTTCACGCGCAAACGCCAAGATCCTAAGATTGCCGCGCGTGGGCTGGAGGCGACACGCACCCGCTATGACCGGCAGGCGGCGCAGCGTGAGGTTCTGGCCAATTTTGAAGCCGATCTCGCTGACCATAGGATGCACCATCAGCGGCTAGAGAATGCGCGCACAACATTGGTGCCGCTCGCGCAGAAGCGCGCGATGCTCGATCGCGACAGCTACGCAGCAGGCAAGACTGACCTCGGCACGGCGTTGCTCTCGACGCTCGCGGTTGCCGAGGCTGAAATCGATGCGATGGACCGCGAGGCGATGACCGCGCGCGACGCCATCCGCATCAACCTGACTTATGGGGAGGACGCACAATGACTTTTGATCGCACACAAAGCGCGCGGCTTGGCGCTGCACTCACCGCAGTCGCGGTGGTGACAGGCGGCGGGGGTTACTGGCTGGGGAAACGTCATGATGTCATACCCACGCCCACCGCTAATGCCGCTCAGGCCCGCAAAATTCTGTATTATTATGACCCGATGCTCCCGCAGGAGCATTACGACAATCCAAATTCCCTATCGTCGATGGGAATGAAGACCCAGCCCAAATATGCCGAAGAGAGTGGCGGGGCGGGGGCGGCTAAAGGCGTCAAGGTCAACCCCGACGCCCAGCAAAACCTCGGTATTCGGGTGGTGACGGCGCAAATGGGGAACCTGTCCTTTGCGCTTAGCGTGACGGGCAGCGTAGATTTCAATCAACGCGATGTCGCGATCATTCAAGCGCGTTCGGGCGGGTTTGTTAGCCGTGTTTATGGCCATGCGCCCGGCGATGTTGTGCGTGCGGGTGCGCCGCTTGCCGATGTGCAATTGCCGGAATGGGGCGGCGCGCAAACGGAGTATCTGAGCGTGCAGCGGCTCGGTAATCCGGCACTCACCGCCGCCGCGCGGCAACGGTTGCGCCTTATGGGGATGTCCGAGGGTGTGATTGATGGTGTATCGCGCAGTGGGCATACCAGCGGCACGGTGACGATCACGACGCCGATCAGTGGCGTGATACAAACGCTTGATGCGCGCAGCGGAGTGACGCTGGCGGCGGGGCAGACGCTCGCGCAAGTGACCGGGCTAGGAAAAGTCTGGCTCAATGCCGCTGTGCCAGAGGCGCAAGCGGGCATCGTACGGGTTGGCCACAGTGCTACGGCCACGCTTGCCGCCTTTCCGGGTGAGATATTCAGCGGGCGGATCATCGCCATTCTGCCGACTGCGCAAGCCGACAGCCACACGATCACTGTGCGGATTGAGCTTCCCAATCGTGCGAGCAAGCTCCGCCCCGGTATGTTCGCTCAAGTGGCGCTTGGTGGCAGTGCGGCACCCGCCCTGCTCGTGCCCTCTGAGGCGGTGATCCGCACAGGAACGCGCACCATCGTGATGCTCGCGACCGACAACGGTCATTACCGCCCCGCGCAAGTGCGCACGGGACGCGAGAGCGGGGGGCAGACTGAAATCCTTGAAGGGCTGGCGGCGGGAGAGAAAGTGGTGGCGTCAGGGCAGTTTCTGCTCGATTCCGAAGCGAGCCTGACAGGGCTTGAAGCGCGGCCTTTATCTGGAGCGGCCAAGTGATTGCGTCCATCATCCGCGCGTCGGTCAGGGCCAAGGGATTGGTTGTGCTGGTCGCGCTCATTCTGACTGTCATCGGTATTGGTGCTGTCCGCACCACGCCCGTCGATGCACTCCCCGATCTGTCAGACGTGCAGGTGATCATTCGAACGACTTATCCGGGACAAGCACCGCAGATTGTCGAGAATCAAGTCACCTACCCGCTCACCACCACGATGCTCTCGGTGCCGGGGGCGCGGGTGG
The DNA here is from genome assembly GCA_043782885.1 of Sphingomonadales bacterium. Classification (GTDB taxonomy): domain Bacteria; phylum Pseudomonadota; class Alphaproteobacteria; order Sphingomonadales; family Sphingomonadaceae; genus JAGWQR01. Next base: position 4,915 of record JAYVZY010000208.1, read on the forward strand.
TGCGCGGCTATTCCTTTGTGGGCGACAGCTTTGTGTATGTGCTGTTTGATGAGGGCACAGACCTCTATTGGGCGCGCTCGCGCGTGCTGGAATATCTCTCCCAGGTGCAGGGGCGTTTGCCCGCTGGCGCAACCGCCTCGCTCGGCCCCGATGCTACCGGCGTGGGCTGGATTTATGAATATGCGCTGGTCGATAAGACCGGCCAGCATGATCTCGCGCAACTGCGCAGTATTCAGGATTGGTTCTTGCGCTATGAATTGAAAGCGGTTCCCGGCGTGGCCGAGGTCGCGAGCATCGGCGGGATGGTGAAGGAATATCAGGTGGTCGTTGATCCGCAGAAACTCGCCTCTTACGGCGTGACGGCGGGGGATGTTGCTGAGGCGCTCAAGCGCGCCAATGCCGAAACCGGCGGCGGAGTCGTTGAGATGGCCGAAGCGGAATATGTGGTGCGCGCGAGCGGGTATCTGAAGACGCTTGATGACTTCCGTGCCGTGCCGATCCGCACGGCGG
>JAYVZY010000209.1:0-3603 GCA_043782885.1 Sphingomonadales bacterium
GTCTCCCATCGCACACGTCGCACCCAGATTGCGCGCCGGGCCGGGGCCGGGAGTTGGTTCATTCAGGATGAGAACATTCGGATAGATCGCCCGCACGCCATCAAGCCCCGTGCGTGATCCGTTATCGACGACGATGATCTCGCGTACATTTGGCTGATCGCAGACCGATGCAAGGCAGCGCAGCAGCGCATCCTGCTGGTTCAAATGTGGAATGATGACGCTGACGCTTAGAGGCATGAGTGATCTCCACGCCTCTGCGCCTCTCTGCGCAAGCAAGGATGCACCCATAGTGGAGCAAGCGTTAATACCCGCTTATCCGCGCTTGCCCTAGGGCGGAATCACCTTGTGTTCCTTATGGGTTGATTTGTTCGTATGCGCTTCCCTCCTTTGACCTCGCCGACGTTATGGCGCGCTGGCTTCGGCCTTGGCTGCGGCATGCAGGCGGCGCTCAGTGGCGGCATGGCGGATGCGCAATCGATTACGCCGGAACGCAGGTTTCATGTTGGGCTGAGCAGTGTGTTTGAAACGGATTCAAACGTGTTGCGCGCCGCCGACGCTGATCTGACAACACCAAACCGCAGCGACTTGCGCTGGGCACCGGCGCTTAATCTGGACATTGAGCGCCCGTTGGGGCGGCAAGACGTCTATCTGCTCGGCAATATTGGCTATAATTTTTACGCACACAATCCGCAGCTCGACACGAGCGGCGTTAACCTACAGAGCGGTGTTGATGTGCGCGCGGGGCACCGTTGCGCCGCACGCATTGGCGGCGAGTATGTACGACAGCTCGCCAATCTGAATGATCTTAGCGCTACCCCGTTAGGCCACACCGTGCAGAATACCACCGCCTACATTGCGCGGCTCAATTGTGATCGTGGCTATCGGCTGCATCCAACGTTGGGCTATCGACATGAAGCCGTGCGCAACAGCGCGGCCAAGTTGAGCGCGAATGATACCGTTAGCGATGCTTTCGATGCTTCGGTTCGCCTGCAACGCGCCCGCTTTGGCGAAATCTCGATGTACGGGAATTATCGGCGGGGTCGGTATCCGCACCATGCTGCGGGATCATCAGATGCCGTGCAATTTTATAACGCGGGGCTCAGCTACTCGCGGAGCATTGGCGCGAAACTGCGGGGATCGGTGTCGTTCGGCTACACGATGGTGGTGCCGCACGGCACGGCGCTTAAGCGCTATCATGGCGCCTCGTGGACTACCGACGTGAGTTACACACCAACCAGTCGCACCCACGTCTCGTTTGGTATGACACGAGACAGCCAGCAATCATCTTTGCTCGACATCAATTATTCTATCACCACGAGTGCGCACATCCGCGCCGATTATGCGCTGACGCATATGGTGCGGCTGAGCTTGGGCGCTCAGGTCTCACGACACGCCTATCACGGCGCATCAGCGGTGACGGTGGCGACGCTGGGCCAGGGCGATCGGTCGACGTCGCTCACAGCCGGGCTGAGCTACGCGCCGCCCATGCGCGTGTTGCGGCATCGCATCACCGTCGCGGCGGATGTGACCTATAATCGGCGCACGGCCGATAATCCGGCGTTCAACACACACAATCTGGTGGCTTCCCTTTCCTTAAGGATGGAGGGATGAGGGTGCTGGCGCTCATCATCGCGCTCTTTGCGTTCCCCGCCCACGCGCAGGTGCCGCCGTCGGCCCCAGCAGACAACAGTTATATCCTCGGCACCGGTGATCTGATCGAGGTGGCGGTGCTCGGCCAACCCGAGTTCACCACGCGCGCAAAGGTGCGTGCGGATGGGGCCATAGCCCTGCCCTATATCAGCAGCGTCACAGCGCAGGGGCTTTCCACTTTGGGTTTTTCACGCGCGGTGACAGAGCGCCTCAAGGCTGGCGGCTTTTATGCCAAGCCAATCGTCACCGTCGAAATCGCAGCCTATGCGAGCCGCTATGTTGTGGTGCTGGGAGAGGTTGGCGTGCCGGGGATTATTCCGATCGACAGGCCTTATCATATGTCTGAAATTATAGCGCGTTCTGGTGGGCTGCGGGAAAGCGGGGCGGATTATGTCGTTTTGCGTCATGAAGGCGCACCCGAGCACAAATATCCCTATGACAAACTCGGCACGGGCGGGGTTGATGACGATCCCCTCGTCGCGCCGAACGACAAGCTCTATGTTCCGCCAGCCCCGACGTTTTACATTTACGGGCAGGTGAATGCGCCGGGCACCTACCCGATGCGCGGTGTCATGACCTTACGCAAGGCCATCGTGCGCGGCGGCGGATTGCGCGAGAATGGCAGCGAGAAGCGCGTCAAAATAACCCGAGATGGCACACGCGTGTCCGTGTCCCTCGATGAACCCATCCAAGCGGGCGACATCATAAACATAGGTGAGAGCCTCTTCTGATGAGCATTTTCCAATTCCTGCGCATCCTTGCCGCCCGCCGTCTGTTCATGCTGGCGGCGCTGATCAGTTGCGTGACGGTAGCAACCGCGATGGCGTTCATTCTGCCCAAACGCTACAAAGCGAGTGCGCGCGTGATGCTCGATATTGTGAAGCCCGATCCCGTCACGGGGCAGGTGATCGCCAACCAATTTCTGCACGCTTACACTAACACTCAAATTGAGCTGATCCGCGATCAGGGCGTCGCGGGACAAGTTGTCGACCAACTCGGCTGGGAAACAGCGCCCTCGGTTGTCAACGCTTATCAAGCGGCAAACCATGGCAAAGGAAGCGATATTCGCCGCTGGCTTGGAGATCAAATTATTGAGAATACCAAGGTCGATCTCGTTGAAAACAGTAACATTCTTGAAATAAGCTATAGCGCAGAATCAGCGGAGGAAGCCAAGCGCATTGTCGGGTTGATCCGCAACACCTTCATCGACACCACGCTCCATTCTCGCCGCGACACAGCCGGTAAAACGGCAGATTGGTATCGGGATCAGGTGGAGAAGGCGAAAACGCTGCTCTCCACCGCCGAAGGCACCCGCACCTTGTACGCCCGCACCAACAATATTGTGCTGCAATCTGACAATGTCGATCTTGAGAATGCCCGATTGCAAGCGCTCTCGTCGCAATCCGCAGCACAAGCATCACAAGGACAGCAAATCTATGTCGGCGACACCGCGCCGGCTGTCAATGTCGCGAAAACGCAGCTGGAGCAGGTCAATCAACAGCTTGCTCAGGCTGGCGCCGCGCTTGGGCCCAATCATCCAACTTACCAGGCGCTCGTTCGGCAGCGGTCTGTTTTGGAAGCAGAAGTGGCGCGTGAGCGCACGACGGCGCATACCTATGTGAAAGGCAATGCTGAGGCTGCGTTTCAGAGCCAAAAGTCAGTCGTCGTCGCCCAGCGCGATAAGGTTGATCAGCTCAATCTGATGCAGCGCGACATTGATGTGAAACGCCAGCAATATATGGAAGCCTCAAAGCGCGCCGGGGAACTGCGAATGGAGGCTGATGTCGGCGAGGCCGGGCTGTCGGTGCTCGGTGATCCGTCGGTGCCGGAGAAGCCTTATTTTCCCAACAAGCCCCTCATCATTGGCGCATCTGTTGCATTCGGCGGTGCGCTCGGGATTGTGCTCTCGCTGTTGATTGAAATGCTGCACCGCCGCGTGCGAAGCGTTGAAGA
>JAYVZY010000210.1:0-8124 GCA_043782885.1 Sphingomonadales bacterium
CGCGAAATTTCTGAGATTTCTTGCACGCGGTTGGCTTCCGACGATTTACCTGAGCCTTGCAGCAGTTGAAGGTAATCGACGATCACCAACCCAATGCCATGCCGCCGCTTTAGCCGTCGTGCACGGGTGCGCAGCGCAGCAATTGTGAGGCCCGGTGTGTCATCAATGAACAACGGGAGCGCTTCAAGATCGGCGGCGGCGCGGGCAAGGTTGCGGAAATCTTGTTGCGAAATTTTACCCATGCGCAAGTTCTCGGCACTGATACCGGATTGTTCCGACAGAACACGGGTCGCGAGCTGATCGCTCGACATTTCAAGACTGAAGAACGCCACTTTTGCGCCGGCCGATTTTTCCGGCGTGATCCCATCTTCCTGATCGCGGAGCCACCGCGCGGCAGCGTTATAAGCGATATTGGTAGCGAGCGCGGTTTTGCCCATGCCGGGCCGTCCGGCGAGAATAAGCAAATCCGAGTGGTGGAGACCACCCATCTTGGCATTCACGCTGTCGAGACCCGTCGTGATACCAGAGAGGCCACCGCCCGAGTTCAATGCCTTTTCGGCCATGCTGACGGCGGCCTTCGTCGCATCTTTGAAGCTCACGACGCTGCCGGCTTCGCCACCACCTTCCGAGACGCGGTAGAGCGCCACTTCCGCTTCTTCGATTTGTCCTTTGGGATCAACGGCTTCGCTTGTATCAAAGGCGCGCTCCGTCATCCCCCGGCCAACGCTCACCAAAGCGCGGAGCAGTGCCAAATCATAGATCTGCGCCGCGAAATCACGCGCGCCAATCAACGCGGCACCATTGCCGGTGAGCTGCGCGAGATAGGCTGGGCCACCCAAAATTTTCATCGACTCGTCCGCCTCAAACAGAGGCCGCAGCGTCACTGGATTTGCGACCATATTCTTGTCGAGCAGCTTGAGGATCGCCTCATAAATACGGCCATGTACCTGTTCATGGAAATGCTCGGGCTTCAGTTTGAGTTGAATATCTTCAGCGATCCGGTTGTCGATCATTAGCGCACCAAGCAGCGCCGCCTCCGCTTCGATATTTTGCGGGAGTTCTGGGCCGCTGATCGGCGTTGGGGTGGCGATAAGTGTGAACGGGTGACTTGCCATGCCGCACCATCGGCGTTTTGCGCCTTGACCTCAAGCGTTCGTCGAAAAGAATAATGGGGATAAATAAGCGGGAAAGATGTTGCACTGCGGTGTATTATAGGTCTACGGCAGTAACATCATGAACGAAATGAGCAATATTAAAGCGGATACGGCAACCGCGGTTAAGCCGGAAAAATCCCGCCCTTGGGCGCTGATGCTCTCCGTTCCTCTACTCGTCCTTGTCGTTGGCGGCTATTTTTGGCTGACGTCTGGAAAGTCAGTATCAACAGATAATGCGCTTGTCGGTGCGCCAGTGGTCTCGGTCTCGACCGAAGTCGGCGGGAAGATCGTTGAAGTTGGCGTCCGCGAGAACCAGCATGTCAAAGCGGGCGATTTGCTGTTCCAGCTTGATCCTGCGCCGTTCCAGATCGCGCTGATGCAAGCTCAAGCGGCGCTCGACAATGCGCGGGCGAGTGTGAGTGAAATGGCGGGAAATGTAAGCTCTAAGGTCGCGGATGCGGAGAATAAAGCTGCAAAAATGAGCTCAAGCCAATCCGAAGTTGCCTTGATGCGCGAGACGTATCAGCGCCAATCGGACTTGATGAAGCGGGGTTTTACAACACGCGCACAGTTGGATGCGGCGCGCGCTGGGCTGCTCTCCGCCCAGGCGTCCGTATCAGCCGCTGAAGCAGATCAGCGCTCAGCACAGGCCGCCACGGTGGCTGCGCGCGCCAAGTTGAGCGTCAACGCTGCGGGCGATCCACCTGCAGTCGCAGCGGCGCTCGCAACTGTCGCCAAAGCACGGCTGGATTTGTCTCGGACTGAAATTCGCTCGCCAATTGCGGGAATCGTGACCCAGTCAGACAAGCTACAGCCCGGCAATTACGTGCTCCAATCACTTCCGGAATTGAGCGTGGTTGGTGATGGCGGCTACTGGGTTGAGGCAAATTTCAAGGAAACGCAGCTGGGCAAGGTGCGCGTTGGGCAACCGGCCGACGTTGAAATTGATGCCGTTCCCGACAAGAAATTTGCAGCGCGTGTGTGTGGCATCGGGGCCGGTACAGGATCGCAATTTTCGATGCTGCCCGCGCAGAACGCAAACGGTAATTGGGTGAAGGTGACGCAGCGCGTGCCGGTGCGAATCTGCTTCAACGTCCCTCCAGACCAAGCACTTGCTGCTGGGTGGAGCGCCTATGTGACCGTGCATGTGGCGCGTTGACATCGGTGCGTTGATCTTTCCGACTATTTCCGCCTAAACGCCGATATGCCTGATCCACGCCTGATTCATGTTGAACTCGACGAAACGAGTGTGTTCTGGCGCAGCGCCGATGCTGCGCAGGAGCGGCTTGTGGCTGTGCACGATTTGCTTGAGCACAATTATTTCGCGCCGCAGCGGGATCATAATGACGGATACGCTGGCCCCTACAGGCTTCTCCTCGCCGTGAGTGATGGGCGGCTGATACTGACAATCAACCATGCGGATGACACATTGCACGAGGTTATCATCCTTGGCATGGCGCGTTTCCGACGCCCCGTGCGCGACTATCACGCGATATGCGACAGTTACTATCAGGCGGTGAAACAAGCCTCGCCACAAATGATCGAAACCATCGACATGGCGCGGCGCAGTGTACATAATGACGCTGCGGAGTTGCTCGTCGAGAAACTTGCAGGCAAGGTAGCGATTGATTTTGATACTGCGCGGCGGCTGTTCACGTTGATCGCAGTGCTGCATATTAAGGGGTAAAATGTCCGTTCAATCTGATCGCTGGATTCGCCAACAGGCGCAAGAACATGGCATGATCGAGCCATTTGTGGAAGCGCAACGTCGCGATAGCTGCATTTCATACGGCCTTTCATCCTATGGCTATGACGCGCGTGTGGCGGACGAATTCAAAATTTTCACGAACGTCGATTCGGTAACGATTGACCCGAAGAACTTCGCCGCCAACAGCTTTGTTGATCGGAAAACTGACGTCTGTATTATCCCGCCAAACTCGTTCGCCTTAGCGCGCACCGTGGAGTATTTCCGTGTGCCGCGTGATGTGCTCGTCATCTGCCTGGGCAAAAGCACTTATGCGCGCTGCGGAATCATCGTGAACGTTACGCCGCTGGAACCCGGCTGGGAGGGGCATGTGACACTGGAATTCAGCAACACCACTCCGTTGCCCGCCAAGATTTATGCCAATGAGGGCGCCTGCCAGTTCCTGTTTCTCCAAGGCAATGAGCCGTGTGAGGTGAGTTATGCTGATCGCGCAGGCAAATATATGGGCCAACGCGGGGTCACGTTGCCAAAAATTTAGAACAACACTCTGAGGGAGGAGCGCACGATTGGCTGGGCAGACTGACGCTGGATTGCTGCTATTCCCCCTGACGGATTTTGCGGTTAAGCTGAGCTCTCACCCCAGATAGGACCCGCTCATCGTGCCCGACGGTACCGCAACCGCACATTTGTATCAGCCCAAGTTGGCGACGGTTCTGCGCGAAGGCTATCATCTTGCCGATCTGAAAGCCGACGTGGCATCCGGGCTCACGGTCGCAATTGTCGCGCTTCCACTCTCAATGGCAATTGCGGTGGGCTCAGGGGTTTCACCGGATCGTGGCCTGTTCGCCGCAATCATCGGCGGTTTCATAGTCTCGGCCCTGAGTGGCAGCCGCTATCAAATTGGTGGGCCGGCGGGTGCGTTCATCGTGCTTGTGGCTGCGACTGTGCACAAATACGGGATTGACGGCCTGCTCGTGACGGTGATGCTGTCCGGCCTGCTTTTGACTATGGCGGGCGCGCTGCGGATTGGCGCGCTCATTCGGCATATCCCCCACGCGGTGACCATAGGGTTCACCGCCGGGATTGCGGTCACCATTGCCGCCAGCCAGTTGCGCGATTTGGGCGGGTTAACGCTCGCAGGTTCTGAGCCGGGGCCGCTTCTGCCCAAGCTGGTCGCGCTAGGGAGCGCGCTGCCGACCTTCTCCTTTGCCGCGCTGGCGGTCGGCGTCGCGACGGCGGGGATCATTTCTGGCGTGCGCGCCTGGCGGCCGAACTGGCCGGGAATGCTGATCGCATTGACCTTCGTGTCGGGTATCGCCGTCATGTTCCATTCGCCGATTGCGACGATTGGGAGCCGCTTCGGCGGCATTCCCCATTCATTGCCGCCGCCGCATCTGCCGCATGTCACACTGGCCCTGTTCATCGCGATTTTGCCCTCAGCGTTTTCGTTTACCTTGCTCGGCGGAGTGGAGAGCCTGCTCTCGGCTCGGGTGGCGGATGGCATGACGGGGCGGCGGCACCGCTCGAATATGGAACTGATCGCGCAGGGCCTTGCGAATATCGCGTCGGCGCTGTTCGGCGGAATCAGTGTGACCGGGACGATTGCGCGCACCGCCACCAATATTCGCGCTGGTGGGCGGAGTCCGGTGGCGGGAATGCTCCATGCGCTGTTCCTCTTGATGTTCATGTTCGTCGCGGCGCCGCTCGCAGGCTATGTGCCACTGGCTGCGCTCGCTGGTGTGCTGATGACGGTCGCATGGAACATGGTCGAGAAACCGGAGTTCGTTGGACTGTTGAAGCAACCACACGCAGCTGCCGTGCTCCTAACGACGTTTGGGCTGACGGTGGTGAAAGATCTGACGTTTGGCATCATCGCAGGATGCCTGCTCGCCGCGCTGCTGGCGTGGAGTGCTCCGGATAAAATGTCAGAGGGTCTGTAAGCCGGGTTCTGTCCGGATGTGCCCAAGAAACCTTGAGCACACCCTGTGCGACCATTCCTCTAGGCGAACTGTTGCCAGCCCGCTCAAGCAACCAACCCGGGCGACGGGGAGGAGGACTCCCATATGCCGCCCCTATTCGGTCTTGCTCCCGATGGGGTTTACCGTGCCGCCGCTGTTACCAGTGGCGCGGTGCGCTCTTACCGCACCGTTTCGACCTTACCGTGGCGAACCCCGGCGGTATGTTTTCTGTGGCACTTTCCCTCAGGTTGCCCTGGCCGGATGTTATCCGGCATCGTTCCTCGCTGGAGCCCGGACTTTCCTCCCGCCCCGCTCACGCGGAACCGGCGGTCGCCCGACCCTCTGACATTGGAGGGGTATAGTGACCGAGTTCTAGGATGTCACGTCAGCCTTCCTTTTTAGTTGACGAGAGCATTCGTGTAGTCACACTGTAATCTATGCGAAAACCAGTCATAGAGTGCTTGGTAATCATGCCACTTGCTCTGCTGGTGGCGGCACGTGGCATCGTGGCGTTTGTCACGCACCATTTTTGGGTGGCACCGAAATATAGCGCACCGCATGAAGTTGTTGGGTCGGCGGCGGATGTGCTCGGCTTAGGATATATTGGTTTGGCGAGCATCTTGATCGCTGGGTGGGTTACATCCTTGCCCGGACAACGGAAAATCGGGCTCCTGCTGCTGATAATCACTGTTAGTGTCACGCTTGGAACCTTTGGCTATTCGCTCTTTTATATGCCAAGCGGTTGAGACAGCGTTGATCGCTAAAGCCGCAACAGTTTAAGAGTATTGAGCTCGAATGAGGGCTATGCCCACTTCGCCGACACGAAAAGATATGAGCAGATTCGTGCAATTGGGATTGCCGCCGTCGAGCATAGTTGGCCGACTCCTGACTGAGCATGTTGGAGATGATAACTCGATGAAGCTGCCATTTAGTCGCGAGGGCGTCGGGAATGGACCCTTTTCCTCCTCGGGCGAAATGGGAGGGCAAGTGATCTTGCCAGACATCGTCAGCCTATTTCGAAAATTGTGTAGACTGGCCCCGTTGCCGTTTGCGCACCGGTGCCGACCGCGATGACATTGTTGAGCCATGAGTAACGTTCATCACCACATTCGAACTTTGCTGTGAGCGCGAGCGAGTACTCGCCGCGATCAAGCAGCGCACCCTTCACAAAACGCCCCATCGGCTCCGCTTCAGCGAGAAAGCGTCCTTGATAGGTGAGGTAGATCAGCGCATCATCATACGTTGAGAGCACCAACCGGACGTCAATGACCATCACACCATCTGGACGATTGATCACCCAGTCTGCACCCGGCAATACCGTCCCGTTCAACCGCTCGCTCGAAAAAGTCCCGCCTGTCACTGGAGCAATACGACGGAGCCCGGCCGGCGTGTTGCCGATGACCATCATCGCACGGAAGTCGACATTGAGAATGAGCGTGACTAAGTGTTTATGCGCGAGTGGCTCCATGTTGATAGTGGTAGCAGCGAGACAGATTGGGAGCAAATGGAGAGAGACGCAGAAATTATCGCACGGCGCCCGAAACCATCGGTGCAGCACGTGTTCGAAAGCGATACCAATCCTGCTCCCGCTGTGCTCCGCGAGGACTCCCCGGCGCAGGGTCAAAGCGATGCCGATGTATCTGCGGAACGCTATTTCTCAAAAGACTGGCATGACCTGGAGGTAGCTAAAGTCTGGCGGAAATGCTGGCAATTGGCGTGCCGCGTTGAGCATATCCCCAACGTCGGAGATCATATCGTCTATGAGATTGTCCATGACTCGCTGATCGTTATCCGTTCTGCACCCGACGAAATTCGGGCATATGTAAACTCTTGCCTGCACCGCGGCACGATGCTGCGTACGGACGGTGGCTGCGTGAACCACTTGCGCTGCCCTTTTCATGGCTGGACATGGAAACTTGACGGCACATTGTCAATCATCCCGGGACAATGGGATTTTCCCCATGTTGACAAAGCCAAAATGAACCTGCCCGAAGCGAAGGTGGCAACATGGGGCGGCTTTGTGTTCGTCAACTTTGATGCGGATTGTGAACCTCTGGAGACTTATCTGGAAAATCTGCCCGAACATTTTAAGGCATTCAACCTGGAAGACCGTTACGTCGCCGCCCATGTCGCCAAGGTCATGCCGTGCAACTGGAAACTGGCGATGGAAGCGTTTGTCGAGGCCTATCATGTCAGCATCGCCCATCCGCAGGTGATGGGATATTATGGCGATTCAAACACTCAATATGATATTTGGCCCGGTCTGCGCCACGTTAGCCGGATGATCAGCGTGCAGGGCGTCCCATCGCCATCGCTAAAGGGCGTCCCGCCCCAACGCACAATCGAGGAAATGCGGCGCGATGTTCCCTTTTTCGCGGGCAAACCTATCGAGGTTGGCGTTGGCGAAACAGCCCGCAGCAAACTCGCTGAGCGCGCGCGGGAGAAGATTTCACGCAGCAGCGGACGTGACATGTCCGGTCTTTCTGACAGCGAGTCCCTCGATTTGATTGAATATATGCTGTTCCCGAATATGGTGCCGTGGGGCGGTCAGGCGCTTCCGATCACGTACCGGTTCCGTCCGAACGGCGATGATCCCGAGAGTTCGATCATGGAAATTATGTTCCTGTTTTCAAAAGCGCCCGATGGATCGCACCCAGCACCTGCGACCATGACAATGCTCGGCCCCGATCAGAACTGGTCCGATGCGCCAGAACTCGGTTCAGCTGCAATGGTAGCCGATCAGGATACCGACAATTTGATGCGCATCCAGCGAGGGTTGCGTGCATCGAAAAAACTGGGCGTTACCCTTGCGCGCTATCAGGAAAGCCGCATCCGTCATTTTCATGAAACCCTGGATTCTTATATGGCGGCTTTCTGACTATTGAATGGCGTCTGGAGTGATCCGCAGTCCGGCCTGTCGCCTCGCCGAGACTTGCAGGCCGGCTGCTCCCGGAACCGGACGATGTGGTCATAACCGCCACCGACGGATCGAACGACTTATAGTGCCCGTTGGGCGACGTATTGCGCATTACTGGCCAACGTGTCCGACTTCCCCCTTCTTTGCATGATAAAGCGTCATGCCTGTTGCCCAGCGCCGTTGGAAGCCACGCCAATATTGCTTTTCATTTGGCCCGGCCCATTCGCCATTGAGCTGCTCAGCAAACGAAACCGGCCAGGTCGCGGCATTTGAGTCGGTTGTAGGTAGAGTCAAATAGTCCGCCATCTCAGTCTTGTTTTTAAGGTTAAGATCTAGAAAGGCGGTGATAAAATGCTGATTGATCGTGTTCAGTCGATCACTGCGCCACAC
>JAYVZY010000211.1:0-1634 GCA_043782885.1 Sphingomonadales bacterium
ACCGTGGAGATCGCGGCCCGCGCCCAGATCGCCCTGATCGAGCAGCTCGTCCCCAAGGCGAGCGCACCGAATTCACGCCCCGCGCGACACTCGCCCCGCGCACAGATCGGGGGGAGCGCGCTGCACCCGGCGGCAAGCCCAAGCGGCAATATAAAGACCGCCCCAACAGCGCGCCACCCCAACCACGCGGGCCAAAGCCATTTAAAGGCGGCGGGGGATCAAAAGGCGGGCGGTGAGCTGAGACCCAATTGCGACTATCGGGCATTTCACGTTCACTCTTCCCCCTTCGACAAACCCAATCACGCGCGCTAAACGTCACTGATGTCCGAATCCCCTCCCGCTTACCGCGTCCTTGCCCGCAAATATCGTCCGCAGCGCTTTTCCGAGCTGATTGGGCAGGAGGCCATGGTGCGGACGCTGGGGAACGCGATCAAGCGTGATCGGATTGCCCACGCCTTCCTCATGACTGGCGTGCGCGGGGTGGGCAAGACATCAACCGCGCGGCTAATCGCTAAGGCGCTGAACTGCGAAAGCGGCCCCACTATTGATCCGTGCGGCGTGTGCGAGCCGTGCGTCGCGATTGCCGAGGGGCGACACATTGATGTGGTCGAGATGGATGCCGCATCGAACACCGGCGTGGATGACGTGCGCGAGATTATCGAGGCGGTGCGCTATGCCTCAGTCTCTGCGCGCTACAAGGTCTATATTATCGACGAAGTGCATATGCTGTCAAAAAGCGCCTTTAACGCGCTGTTGAAGACGTTGGAGGAGCCGCCTGAACATGTGAAGTTTCTCTTCGCCACGACCGAGATTAACAAAGTGCCGGTCACGGTGCTTTCGCGCTGTCAACGGTTTGACCTCCGACGCATTCCAGCCGATGTCCTGACGACGCATTTTGCCGGGATTGCAGCGGCGGAAGCCGTTACCGTTGAACCGGAAGCGCTGGCGCTGATTGCCCGCGCTGCGGAGGGCTCGGTGCGCGATGGGCTCTCGATCCTCGATCAGGCGATTGCGCATGCTGGAAGTGAAGAGCCAGAGACCCAGAAAAATGGCGATGTAACTGCGGCTCAGGTGCGCGATATGCTTGGCTTATCAGACCGCGGTGCAGTGCGGCGGTTGTTCCAATTACTGCTCGCCGCCGATGCGCTGCCGGTGCTCACTGCGCTTAAAAATCAGCATGACTTGGGGGTAGAGCCGCTCGCAATGGTACGCGGACTGATGGAGGCGTGTCATGGCATCACGCTCGCCAAAGTTGGCGCGCCGGCTGATCCGGCACAATCAGAGGAAGAGCGAGCAGCATTTGCAGATTTGGCCGGGGCGCTGCCTTTCGCGCTACTCCATCGGCTGTGGCAAATGTTGCTCAGAGCGCATGATGAGGTGTCGCGCGCAACCGATCCGCAAGAGGCGCTGGAGATGGCGCTCTTGCGGCTGGTTTATGCAAGTTCGTTGCCCGATCCCGGCGAATTAGCGGCAAGGCTGGAACGCGGCCAGAGCAGCGCGGCCACCCCCCCCGTCATTGCTGATACGCAACCAACACCCGCTCCGGCAAGCGCACTTCCGCACGATTTCCCGGCACTCATCGCGCTGCTCGAAGCCAGTGGCAAGCACCAGATGGGACTCCTGTTGCGCGATGC
>JAYVZY010000212.1:0-2115 GCA_043782885.1 Sphingomonadales bacterium
GACATGCGGAAGTAGCGCGAAAGGCGGAGGTCAAGTTCGGCATCAATGGGGCGTTTGCCGGTAATAACGGCTTGCAGACGTGCCTTGTCAACCCCCAAAGGCGCGGCAAGCGCCGCTGTGGTCAAGCTCAATGGCTCCATAAATTCCGAGACCAGCAACTCACCTGCATGGCTGTTGTGCAGCCAGTCTGGGTTAGTCGTGGTAGTCGGTGATTTCAACGTCATGCGCACGTCCGTCCTTCCAAACGAGTATCTACTACGCTAATCACATTTGGCTGAAAATAGATAATTAAAGGGGCAACGCCCATGAGCCTACTGAATTCGAAAATCGAACCTGCTCGCTTATATGAAGAACTGAAATCGTTGGCGGCTAATCGTCCACAGCATCTACAAGCTATGGATGACTTGGGAAATTTACAACAGGAAGTGCAAATTTGGCTCGGGCGGCTCTTCGCGCTCATACAGGCATCCGGGGAAATCGTCGACACTGCACGCCTCAGAATCGAAATGAGCGAGCTCCTTACAATTAGGCATGATCGCGGCCTTTTAGCGGAGAGAGAGATTTGGGCGATATTTCATCGCGCTTTGGCAATGGCTGAACTGGCGGCACCTGTAAGCGCTCGAGGAGCATTTATTGTCGTAGGAGGACATTTTGACGCCTTTAGCGCACTATCAAAAGTTCTTGGTTCGGCCAAACGCACGGTGCTTGTGGTCGACCCATATCTCGATGAGGTCATCTTAACCGATTTTCTTCCACTTGTGGCTGAAATGGTATGCATTCAGTTGCTAAGTGATAAGGCATCGGTAAAATCTAGTCTGCAGCCAGCCGTCTCAAGGTGGAACAACCAATACGGAACCACCCGACCAGTTGAAGCGCGAAAATCATCTCCCCGACAGCTACACGACCGACTCATCATGATTGATGGCAATGAAGTTTGGATCGTGACTCAGTCATTCAAGGATTTTGCGGCAAGGGCACATGGGTCAATCGAAAAGGCCAGTTCGGAGGCTAGCAAATTGAAGATCGAAGCTTACAATTCTATTTGGGCAACATCAAAGCAGTTATAAAAACGTTGAGGTTCCATCATCTCTTCCCCTTCCCAAACTTCGTGCTTTTCCCAAACCGTGTCTTCCTAGTCCCCGGACGCCCCTCATTCGCGCGGCCGATGAGCGTTGCGACACGCCCGCTGCCGGAGGCATCCCCCGCCGCCGGAAGCCCCAGCTCCTGCTGCTCCAGCCGCCGGATTTCATCGCGCAACTCGCCCGCTTTCTCGAACTCCAGCTCGCTCGCCGCCGCGCGCATGTCCTTCTCCAGCGCCTCGATGTGTTTGCGCAGATTGTGGCCGACCATGTGCTCCGTGCCATCCAGATCAAGGTCAACCGTCACCTGATCGCGGCTCGCGACATCGCTGACAATATCACCGATGCGCGAGCGGATGCTCTCCGGCGTGATGCCGTGCGCCGTGTTATACGCGATCTGCTTTTCGCGCCGCCGATCGGTTTCCGCCATCGCGCGCGCCATGCTGCCGGTGATCTTGTCGGCATAGAGGATCACCCGCCCATCAACATTGCGCGCGGCGCGGCCAATCGTTTGCACCAATGAGGTTTCGGAGCGTAAGAATCCCTCCTTGTCCGCATCCAAAATCGCCACAAGCCCGCATTCGGGAATGTCCAGCCCCTCACGCAGCAGATTGATGCCGATCAGCACATCATACACGCCCAGCCGCAGATCGCGGATCAGCTCAATGCGCTCCAGCGTTTCCACATCTGAGTGCATATAGCGCACCAGCACCCCGGCCTCGTGAAAATACTCGGTGAGGTCTTCCGCCATCCGCTTGGTGAGCGTGGTGACGAGGCTGCGGTATCCGGCCTTCGCGACCAATTTCACCTCGTGAATAAGATCATCGACTTGATCCTCCACGGGGCGGATTTCCACCGGCGGATCGATCAGCCCGGTGGGGCGGATGATCTGCTCGGCGAAGCTGCCGCCCGTTTGGTTCATCTCCCAGGGGCCGGGCGTGGCGGAGACGCACACGGTCTGTGGGCGCATCTTGTCCCACTCTTCGAAGCGCAACGGGCGATTGTCGATGCAACTGGGCAGGCGAAAACCATATTC
>JAYVZY010000213.1:0-3923 GCA_043782885.1 Sphingomonadales bacterium
TAATCCGCCAGAACCGCCTTTGCGCGACTGGTTTGCGTGAGCATCTGCTGATCGGCGATCCGCGAGGCGTAGAGATAACTTCCGGTATTCGGATAGAGCAGGGTGACCGTCTCAATTCGATCAGGGCTCAATTGGCTGACATAGGGCGCACCGTGTTTGAGCGTCTTGATAATGTCGGGCGTAATACGCTTTTCCACCGGCCGCGCATCAGGATTGACCATCGCAATGGTCTTCGGCGCCCCAGACTTATCGATCTCGATAATCGCGGATTCGCTCAACTTGCGCAGATAGACCTGCTGCCCATAGGCGCGACCGAAGGCGGGATCGTTGAGCGTGGTTATGCTCAGATCATTGCGCAAATCGCCGGCCATTGTGAGCGTCTCGTTCGCAACATCTTGGCTGCGCTCTTGATAATAACCTTGCGCCAAATTGCCGGCGTTGAGCAGAATTGCGCGGGCATGATCAGAAAACCAGAATTCGACGCCGTATTGGAACAGCAACGAGGCGAAGATCACCATGATGAGCATCGGCACGGCGGCCACCACCGAGAATATCCCCACCAGCCGAACATGCAGCCGGCCTGTGCCGCCGATGGGTGAGCGCGCCGCGCGTCGCAGGGCAACCCGTCTCCCCCAGAGCATAAGGAGCATTATCGCGGGGACAAGGTTCAGAACGAGGATTAGAGCAACATACGATGGCGCGAGGAGCCGCTGCCCGGGATGTCCGCTCACCAGAACCAGATAGCTGACGAGGGCGACAACGATCAGTATGAGCAGGGTGAACTGCTCCGCAGCTTTCATCCACGTCCTGCGGCGCAATCGGATGCTGGCGATACGCCACAGCCGATCCAACCGGTGTCGAGCCGAGGCGGAAGAGGTTTCAACCAACATTGTGACATGTTTACCACAATAGCGTGACATTCCAAGCACAGTTTGGTGCACGTTGACTTTTCCGTTGGCATCGCTAAGAGGCGGCGCTTCGCAATTGGCCCTGCACTCCGGTGAAGCAGTGGCCCTGCCGGAAATGTACGCATTTCCGAAGCAGAGCGGTTCCGGTTCACGCGGTGATTTTACCGCATAGCAATTGAAGGACTGAATATGTCAAAGCGTCATAGTGCAAAGCACAAACTTGATCGCCGTATGGGCGAGAACATATGGGGCCGCCCCAAATCGCCCGTCAACAAGCGCGAATACGGCCCCGGCCAGCATGGCCAGCGCCGCAAGAGTAAAGTTTCTGATTATGGCATTCAGTTGCGCGCCAAGCAGAAGCTTAAAGGCTATTATGGCGAAGTGACCGAAAAGCAGTTCAAGCGCCAGTTCCAGGAAGCGGATCAGATGAAGGGCGATACGTCGCAGAACCTCATCGGCCTGCTTGAGCGTCGCTTGGACGCGGTTGTGTATCGCGCCAAGTTTGCGCCGACGGTGTTCTCGGCCCGTCAGCTTGTCAGCCACGGCCATGTTCGTGTGAACGGGGTGAAGTGCAACATTGCCTCGCGTCGTATCGCTGTTGGCGACATCATTTCGCTCTCAGATAAGGCGCAGGAAATGGCGCTGGTGATTGAAGCGCAGAGCCTTCCAGAGCGTGACATTCCTGATTATGTCATCCCCGATGGTGCATCGAAGGTGACGTTTTCGCGCGTGCCGACGCTTGATGAAGTGCCTTATCCGGTGAAGATGGAGCCAAATCTGGTCGTCGAATTCTATTCGCGCTAGGTTCTAAATTTTAACGAGCTAAGCCGCGTAGGGTCTATGATCCTGCGCGGCTTTCTTTATTCTGCGCATGTGAGTCGTTTTAACAGCTTCAGGAGACCAGCATGAACAGCCTTTACACCGCGGTCGCTACCGCCATAGGAGGCCGCAACGGCCGTACAAAATCGAGCGATGGCGTTGTCGATTTTGAAACGTCGATTCCAAAATCTATGGGCGGGCCAGGTAAAGAGGGGGCTACAAATCCTGAACAACTGTTCGCAGCGGGCTACGCGGCATGCTTCTGCTCGGCGGTAGAGTTTGTCGCGCGCGCTCAAAAGATCGATGCAACTGGAACGGCGGTCACAGCACATGTTGGCATCGGTGCCAAAGCGGGGGGTGGGTTTGAGCTGGAGACGATTCTTGAGGTTCATGTGCCTGCGCTCGACCACGACGCCGCCACCAAATTGGTTGAGGCGGCGCATCAGGTCTGCCCCTATAGCAATGCCACGCGCGGCAATATGCCGGTGACGTTGACGATCATCTGATCCGCCTTGCCGCTTGGGTGTGCGGCTTGCTAGGAGGAGCTATGACCCTCACTCACTTTTCTGCCGAATGGATGCACCATGAGGCCGTTTGGATCGGCTTTCCGAGTCATCCCGATTTGTGGCTCGATGATCTGGGCGCTGCCCAAGAGGAGGTCGCCGCATTCGCGAGCGCCGTAAATGCCAACGGCGCTGGTGAACAGGTCATTTTGGTGGCAAGTGATGATACGGCGGCCAATGTCGCCAGAGCGTTGGTTGGGCAGGCCGCCCACGTTCATACGCAGCCGTTTGGCGATATTTGGTTGCGCGATACGGGTGCGATTGTTGTTCGTGACGCGGGCGGCCATCGGCTGGCGCTTCACCACCTCACCAATGGCTGGGGTGGTAAATATGACCTGCCACATGATGACAGCATCGGCGCGCGGTTGGCAGCGGATTATGGATTGCGCGTGGCGGAACGGAGCTGGATATTTGAGGGCGGCGCGATTGACGTCGATGGCGCGGGGCTCGCTGTGACGACCGAGCAGTGCTTGCTTAACCCGAATCGCAACCCAAGCATGAGCCGCGCAGATATTGAAGCGCGACTGGCGGCGGAGCTTGGTGTTACGCGCACGCTCTGGCTGGGAGATGGCCTGCTCAACGATCACACTGATGGCCATGTCGATAACCTTGCGCGTTTCGTCGCGCCGGGTGTTTTAGCGATTCCGTTGCCAGCCGAGGATGATCCGAACGCGCAGGTTTTTTACGATGCTCGCGAGCGCGCTGCGACTTTTGGGGTGCAGATCGTGGACATCCCGTCGCTCGGGCGGTTGGAGGGGGAGGATGGCCTGCCACTGCCCGCTTCACACATGAACTTTTACATCGGCAATGCGACCGTGGTGGTGCCGCAATATGGCGCGCCTTCGGATGGGCCAGCGGTTGCGGCAATCGCCGAGCTCTTCCCTACGCGCAAGACGGTGGGCCTGCGCGCCAACGCGATTCTCACTGGGGGCGGGTCATTCCATTGCATCAGTCAGCAGGTGCCGCAAGCATGACACTCGCATTCCTCACCCGAATGATCATTTCAGCGATGATCATCGCCGTGATTTCGATTATTTCGCGACGCAGCCCAGGGATGGGCGCGCTGATCGCCTCACTACCCATGGTCACGACTCTGTCGGTGATCTGGATGTGGCACGACACGCAGGATACCAAGTTGATCGCTGATTTTATCGGAACGTCGCTGATTTATTGGTTGCCGTCGATCCCGATGTTTGTGTTGATGCCGTATATGCTGCGGCATGGCGTAGGCTTTTGGGCGGCTTTGGGTGTGGGGATCGGGGTCACGTTCGGCTGCTTTGTGCTGACCACGATCATCGCGGCGCGTTACGGAGTGAAACTATGACGATCATGCACGTTGCCGCGCTCCAGTTGGCGCTTTCAGATGATATTGATGCGAACATTGCTGCGGTGAGTGCGCTCGTGCGTGATGCTGCCGGGCAGGGTGCAAAGATCATCCTCCCACCAGAGTTGTTTGAGGGCCACTATTTCTGCCAGCATCAGGACGAGGCCAATTTTGCACGCGCGCAGCCGACCGTCGAGCACAAGGCGGTGGGCGCGATGCAGGCGCTGGCGGCGGAACTGAAGGTCTACATTCCGTGCAGCTTCTTCGAGCGCGACGGGCAGCATTATTACAATGCGCTCGCGATGATTG
>JAYVZY010000214.1:0-5597 GCA_043782885.1 Sphingomonadales bacterium
GGCGGTTGGCGCGCGCTGGTTGAGCGCTTCGATAATGGTGGCGAGCTCGGCCGGGGTTGCCTGCCAGAACTCATCGGGCCGCCACCCAAGGAGCGCACCAGTGACGCCCGCGAGCCGGATGGCAACTTCAGCGAACATCACCGCCCGTGCAAAATCTGCCCGAGCAGTATCTTCAGCGCGGGCGTCAGTTTCGCCAGCCCGGTCACCACCATCGCTTCACCAAAGGCCTCGCGGGTCAGTTCCTCTGGGCGCTCGACACAGCAGTGCCAAAACAACGCCACCAGCTCATGCAGATGGAGCTTCGCCGCCACCGCGCGCTCGACAATGTCAAACAGCCCGCCGATGTCCTTTTCGGCGGCGCACAGAGCTGCAAAGGTCGGGCGGAGAATAAGCTCCACACCGCCAACGCGCACCGATGCTTCACCCCGTGCCTCGTTTGCGACCATGGGCGCACTCATAGCGCCACCACCGCGCCAGAGCTTTCGAGCGCAATCGTGTAGCTCCGCTCATTCGAGAAATCGCCCGCATAATCGAGCTTGGCGACGAGGAACTTACCGGTCATCGTCCCACCACTATCAAAGCTCAACTGATAATCATCGACGATACCCGTGAGCGCGTTGTTGCGCATCCGCACTTCGGCGGCGGTGTTCATGAACACACCCGCCGCCGCCACAGATACCGAGCGCACGCCCGCACCCGAGAGCAAATCGCGCCACCCGGCCGAGCTTTTGTTGGTGATGTCGATAGTCGCACCTTTGATGCTGAGCTGCGTGGTGCGCAGCCCGGCGATGGTGGTGAATACGGGCGTGGCGCTGCCATCGCCAATCTTGAGCAAGAAGGCGGAACCTTTTTCTGCGGTCATGTGAGTCTCCTAGGGTTAAAGTATTTCCATCACCCGCACGCGGTGCTCCACCAGCCCGCTCCACGGGCCAGCAGTGGTGCGCAAGATGCGGGATCGGACGAAATTCAACGTCGCGACCCGCCAACCGGGCAGGTCGCGCGGCATTGCCACCACGGCGTCTTCGATCAAGCTCATTATGTCGTGCATGGTGTGTGGCCCGCCGCGCTCATCCCACAGCGTAACGATGAGTGATACCTCCCGCCCGCGCACATCCTTTGTGCTCCAATCAATTGACATACTGTCCGACACGACAACGTATGGATAGGCCGCGCGCGGCGGCGGGCCATCGTAAATGCCCGTTACCAGCGTCGGCAACGTCGGGTGCGCCTTAAGCGCGGAGAGGAGCGCCGCTTGCGCTGCTGCCACTGCCGCACTCATGAGAGCACCGCCTTTGCGGTCATCGCGATGCCGTTAAGTCTGGGGTCAGTGGTGTAACGCGCGATCAACCCGCGCCCGCTCAACAAAATATCGCTGTCTGTCTGCGTTACGGTCACATCGCGCGGCACATCGTTCGCGAGCACATCCACCAGCCGAGTGGTGATCGTGCCGACACGTGCGGCACTTGCGGCACTGCCGCGCACGACGATCGGATCAGTCATCGAACTTCCTCCGTCAAGCAGGACATGCGGTCAGGGATCGTAGGATCGAACGTCACGTTGAGCACCACGAGCGTCCGTCCACGCCAAACCATCCGATCTCCCGTGCCGAATATAGTGCGAACGCGGATCGTGATATGAAAGCGTGGGGGCGCAGCGGGCGCATCGCCGACAAAACCAGCGCCCTCGCCCATCGGCACAACAGCCGCCCAGCACTGGCCGAGCGAGAGCCAAGCGCCGCTCGCCACACCGAGAGCATTACGCCCAGGAGCCTGCCGCTCCAACGTCACGCGCTCCCGAAGGAGCCCAGCCAGTTCGCCAGTCATGAGTAACTCACTCCGGAAAGCCGCATCCGTCGCCAGGGGCGGAGCAGGGCCGCTACGGCAGACGGCGGGCCGCTATCAGCAGCAGAATCACGGCTGGTATACATATAAGACACCAGACGAATGACACCCTGACGGATCGCTTCGGGGATCGTGTCCCAACTTGTCGCCAAGCCGGCGGAATAATAGACGGCGATCCGCCCGATCACGAGCTGATCGATTATCCTTACCCAGCCACGCCCCTCAGCATCAATATCCACACTAAATTGGGTCGCCAAAAGCGGGGTCACCGTTCCGTTCACCGCCAGCGCACTGATTTGTGCAATCGCCTGCACCGGCAGCGCCCCCAGAGGTTGCCAATCGGGCCGTGCGGTGATCTGCTCAGTCACGTTGCGCGTCACAAACATCTGGCTGCAAAAACCCTCCGCCCGCGCCACCGCAGTTGCGATCAGGCTGGCGATGAGCGCATCGTCGTCGGGAGTGTCAATCCGCATAAAGCTGGTGATGTCGTCTATGGCATCATCAGTCAGCGGCACGGGGTCGCGTATCAGCATCTGCGATCCTTTCTGGTAAATTATTAGGAGAATGTGCGGGTTGCTCGGGTGATCAGTAGTCGTCGGTCAAAATGGAGACGACCGCGATGTCGAGCGCGACGGCGAGTGCCGTAGTGTTGTTTGACCGCCACAACCTGGGGGCGAGCGCGGTCGCGGCGGCTGGTGCCGTGGTTCCAGGGGTGGCATTTGCAAACACCCCGGAGGTTGTTGCGGCCAAACCTGCGCTGGTAAATCGATCAACCTGCCAATTGAGGCCGCCCTTATAATCCGCCCAGAGAATGAACCGATACTGATCGGCGTTCAGCGTGTTGGCCGGAAAGCTCGCCCCCAGATCAACCGCCGTTTGCGCCGCCGATCCCGCGCAATACAGCTTGAGATTAGTATCCGCAGCGCCGTGTCCAACACCGATGGCGTTGGCGAGCGTTGCGGGCTCAACGTTGGTGGGCGCACCCGTGCCATTGTACATTCCCACAAATTGCCGCGCGCCAGCAACAGTGGCGGCATCTGAGCAGCCGAAAACGAACGTCGCAAGAAATCCGCTGGGATTCACACTCGTACCGATCAGCCAGGCGGCATTGGCATAATATTGCCCTGCCAACGAACCGGCAGTCGCAGCACTCACAAAACCGATGCGGCGCGCCCGCAGGAGTGGATTCGTAACGGCAATCGTGCGGCCAGTTAGCGTGCCGACCGACGTCATCGCGCTTACGTCAGAGGCCAATGCCGTCACAGACCCATTTCCGCCCGTTGACCAGACCGCAATGCGCGATGCGCCAATGTGCGGCTGCGCGGCCACCAGCGCAGCCGCAGAGCCCTGAATGCCCAGCATCTCGCGCTTGGCGACGAGTTTCAGACCATATGATACCGCTCCCGCCGACGGTGCCGATGGCGCGATGGCCGTGCCCGCTGCGGCGCCAACGACCCCGGCGACGCCAGCAACGCCAGCAACACCCTGTGGCCCGGCCGCGCCCGCAGCACCCGTTGCGCCCGTAGCGCCGGTTGCGCCGATTGCCCCGGTCGAGCCAGTGGCACCAGGAGCTCCCGTGGCGCCCGCTGGCCCCGTCGCTCCGGCTGCGCCCGTTAATCCAGTTGCGCCCATCGGGCCGGTGGCTCCAGTGGCACCCGTCAATCCAATCGGCCCAACGGAACCCGCTGCTCCTGCTGGCCCTGCAACACCGGTCGGCCCCGTCGGCCCTGCAGCTCCGGTCGGGCCAGTAGCCCCCGCTGCTCCCGTCAGACCAATCGAGCCTTGAGGCCCTGCAGCGCCCGCAATTCCGGGGACGCCCGCAGGCCCCGCTGGCCCAGCCAACCCTGCTACCCCTTGTGCGCCAGCAGCTCCCGGTGGCCCCGATGCGCCAACCGCACCTACGGCACCCGGTGGGCCGATGATCGTCGCGATCGCCCCCGGTGCATCTTGCGTGAAGACCGCCGCGCGCCGCCATTGGAGAACTAGCGCACTCATGACGTCACCGGTTCACGCACGCGAATACCGATCTGTTCGGTTATCGCGACACCGCCCGCAATCTGAAGGAGTGCATCGGCCAGATAATTGCCCGCCTTAAGCGTGGCCGAGACCAGCGCGGGGATGCGTAACGTCCACCCTGCCGGAACATCGACAGTCGCCACCCGAGGCGTAATCGTGAAACTTGCCGCAGCAGGCGTGCCTGTCGGCAACACTGCGCGCCAAGCAGGAAGCGGCTTCAACGCGGCAATGATCGCGCTCACGGTTGTCGGATCACCACTCAGGGCATCAAGCGCGATGGCAATATCTTCGCCGCGCGTAAAAACATAGGTTTGCATGGGGGTCTCCTGAGTCAAAAACAGCTCCCCTCCCCTGCTGGAGAGGGGAGTTTCGCTATCAGCTCACGCCGAACTTCATCAGTTTGATCGCTTCCGAATTCGCAACCACACCACCGATCCGCTTGTGCGCGTAAAAATGCACGAACGGCTTCACCGAATATGGATCGCGCAGGATCGTCGTCTCTTGCCGCTCTGCGATCAGATAGCCGGCCTTGAAATTGCCGAACGCGATCGAAAAGCTGCCCGATGCCACATCGGGCATATCCTCGGCGTCGATTACCGGATAGCCGAGCAGTGTATCTGGCCGCCCGTCCGCGAGGCTTGCCTGCCAGAGCAGCGCACCGGTTGAAATCCGGAACTTGCGGATTTTGTTCATCGTTGCGGCATTCATTACGAACACCGCACCCTGACGGTAGGGCGCGCGGAGCGATTGCACCAAATCCATCAGCTTTTCTTCCGGCGTGGTTGCGGGAAACGCAGCATCGGTGCCCGTCGCGAGATATTGTAGCGTGCCGAACGGGCGCACTGCATCGCTGGTCGCGGCGGCGGGAGCTGCGAGAAAACCGCTTGGTTGATTAACGCCTGTGCCATTAACGAACGCTGCGCCTTCCGCCCGCGCAAATTCGCGCGAAATTTCGTCGACGAGCCAGGTCTCAACGTCGAAAAACGCATCATCAAGCATCGCCTGTGACGCGGCGGGGTTGGCATACAGATCACCCATCGGCGGCACAACTTCGTTGAACACCGCCGTGTTGGTGTCCGGCCGCGTGGCCAATTCGCTTGCCCAGCCTGAATTGGTGTTGTTGAGTGTAACAAGCTTGCGATAGCCTGACGTGCCAACACGAACCACATTGGCAATCGAGCGGATCGGTGAAATGGCCTTCAGGGTGTGATCAATGACGGCGTCAATCTCACGCGGGATGGCATAGCCACCATCGCCGCCCACAGCGCCATCAAGCGCCTTCAACTGCAAGCCGGCTTGCAGGCCCTTGTGTAGATAGTCATTTACAAAGGTCGCCTTGGCTGGGTTTTCATCCGATTTCGCGCCGCTGAGTGCGGGGCGCGCTGCCATCAGTGGCACGGGCTTCGCCATTGTCGGAGCGGGATGCTCCACCGTGTTAAAGCTCTCATCAAGCATATCTGCTTTCACTTCATAATCCATTTTCGTCTCCATTTGGGTTGGTCGGGGGTGTTTGCTCCACCGCATGAACGCGGACGAGGGGCTGCATCGGGAAAGTGACGAGACTGACCTCAACAAGTTCCAGATCGGTAAGTTGGCGATTGGGGCCGTTGACTGCAGAACGGACACGATAGCCGAACGACAGGCCATCAAGCGCTTTGTCCGTGAGGAGCGTTGCGGCCTCTTTCGCGGTGTGTGATTGATCGGAAAGCCGCCCGATCACGCGCAACCCGCGCTCATCCT
>JAYVZY010000215.1:0-3254 GCA_043782885.1 Sphingomonadales bacterium
ATTGGTGTTCACATAATCACGCAGCGCGATGACCATCGCGTGGTAAATGTCCGCCGGATGCGGATCGAGCGAGGCGATCTCCCCCGCCGCGCACACCCATCCGCTCGGCGTCCGCGACCAATGCGTGAGCCGCACCTCCGGCTCCCAATCGGGCAGTTGGTGCGCGATGCTGCCATCAGCATTCATCACGAACGAGGCGCCATCAAACGCCAGCTCATCCTGCCCGCCCACGCGGTTGAGCAGAGCCAACGGCAGGCCGCACTCCGCCACCCGCGCTCCCGCGATGGCGTTGGCGCGCAGCTCATCCTTATCAATTTCATACGGCGAGCCGTGCGGCGCGAGGAGGATGTCCGCACCCTGTGCCTTCAGATGCGCGCACACGGCGGGCCACCAAATGTCCTCGCAGATTGGCACGCCGAGCTTGACGCCTTTGAAGAGGATCGGCTTCGGCAGCGGCCCACTGGCGAACAAACGCTTTTCATCAAAGGTGCCATAATTGGGCAGATCATGCTTGCGGGTGAGCGCGGTAACCGTGCCGCCCTCCAGCAGCGCGACGGCGTTAAACAGCGCTCCCTCCTCACGGACAATCGTGCCGACGAGCATCGCAGGCCCGCCATCTGCCGTCGCCTCAGCCAGTTTGGCGAGTGCGGCGGCGGCGCGCTCGGCCAGCGCGGGCTTCAACACCAAATCCTCGGGCGGATAGCCGATGAGCTGCAACTCGGGGAAGAGGATCAGGTCGGCTTCCGGCACAGACGCCCGCGCCGCCAGCATCGCCGCCGCGTTCGCCGCGAGGTCACCCACCCGCTGCGGGAGCTGGGCCAAAGCTATCTTAAGGCTGGCGATAGTAAGGGTGTTGGTCATGAAAGAGCTTTATGAGGACACAGGGATGGGGGCAACCACCCATAAATGTGTTTAGACACAAACCCACATTTATGATATGCCAAGCGTAAGCAAAGGAGCCAATATGAGTCGTCTCACCATCGATGTCACTGACCAGCAGCACCAAAGCCTCAAGGCGTTGGCCGCATTGCAAGGCAAAACAATAAAGGCCTATGCCGTTGAGCGCCTGTTCCCCTCCGATGTTGACGAAAATGCGGCATTCATGGAGCTTAAGGAGTTGCTGCACCAACGGATAACCGAAGCCGAACGTGGCGACGTTGACACCCGCAGCATGTCTGAAATTGCGCAATCGGTTTTGCACCCAAAAGCGCACGTGTGAGCCAGCCCTATGTGCTTGCGCGCGGCGCTGTAAGCGATTTGGAGGAGATCACCCGCTACACCAACGCGCAATGGGGCGAGGCGCAATGCCTAAAATATATCAGCGAATTGGAAGCGGCGGCGGCAACTGTTGCTCGTGGGCAGGGCCGCTTCAAGACTATGGATGAGTTGCACCCAATGCTTCGCATGACGAAAAGCGGGCGGCACTTAATTTTCTGCTTACCGCGCGAAAATGCGCCCGCCGTCATTCTGGCCATTTTGCATGAGCGGATGGATATGATGACGCGGCTGATAGGGAGGTTGGAGGAGTGAGGGCGTGAAACGGCTGTTACAGAAAGCCTAAATTTGCATTTCCAGCCTCGTCATTCCTCCTTCTTATGATTGACGTACAAAACATCCAGCTATTGATAAAAGACATCATCATATTTGTAGCCGATAGTGCAATCGTCCTGATCAATTCGACAGCCAATCTGAAACGCATCATTTCCTACCCTGAAATAAGCACTTCTGCTACCACCCCCAACATAATTGAAACCGTAAGGTTCACCATTAAATAAATTTTGATGTTGCCTACACGCGCGCGCTATACGATCAGTTTTTTGGTATTTTTTAGCCAAACATCCGCTAGGCCAAACAAAATCTGCCGCTTTCATGTGTGGCTGGACAAAAGTTACAGCCATTGGGCGGTTGACATAACTCAATATAAATACACCGATCGCAAGCGGAGCAAGCCATTTCAGATTTGAATTATTATTAATCTTCTTTTTGTTTTCAATGATTTTTTGGTAAGTTGGGGAAGTGCTTTGGAATTTTTTAATCAGCCATATTTTCTTTATCAAATAAAAAGAAGCGGAAGCAGATACGACAAAGATGATCCAAAACGCCACAGAGTTAGCCATTATGGTAAATGCCCCCTAAACCCGCATCGGCATCAACACATAAAGCGCGGGCGACTTATCATTCTCGCGGATCAGGGTCGGCGCGGCGGCATCAGCCAGGTGGACTTCCACCGAGTCGCCCTCGATCTCGTTGAGGATGTCGATCAGATATTTCGCGTTGAACCCTATCTCGAAGCCCTCCGATGAATAATCACCCGAAACCTCTTCCGCCGCCGTGCCATTCTCTGGCGAGGTGACGGAAAGCGTGATCTTGTCCTTCTCCAACGCCATTTTCACCGCGCGGGTTTTCTCGCTGGCGATGGTGGAGACGCGGTCTACGCCTTGTTTGAAGGCGGTCGGATCGATGATCAGCAGTTTGTCGTTCGCGGTCGGAATGACGCGGCTGTAATCGGGGAAGGTGCCGTCGATCAGCTTGCTCGTCAGCACCGCTGTGCCGAGGCCGAAGCGGATTTTGGTGCTGGAGAGTGAGACTTCCACGGTGCCGTCCACCTCGTCGAGCAGCTTGCGCAACTCGCCCACGCATTTGCGCGGTACGATGATGTCGGGCATCCCTTCTGCGCCCTCAGGGCGGGGGAAGGTGACGCGGGCGAGGCGGTGGCCATCGGTGGCGGCGGCCTTCAGCACGGGCGTCGCATCATCGGTGACGTGCATGAAGATGCCGTTGAGGTAATAACGGGTTTCCTCCGTGCTGATCGCAAAGCGCGTCTTGTCGATGATCTGGCGCAATGTCGCTGCAGGGATTTCGAACTTGGTCGGCAGCTCGCCCTCGGCAATCACCGGGAAGTCATCGCGCGGCAACGTGGAGAGGTTGAAGCGCGCGCGGCCGGCGTTGATCGCCATTTTGCCATCCGCGGCGGCAAGGCTCACCTGCGAGCCCTCGGGCAGCTTGCGGGCAATATCAAAAAGCGTGTGCGCTGAAACGGTGGTTGCGCCCGGCGTTTCCACTTGCGCCTCAAATGTCTCGACAATCTGGAGGTCAAGATCCGTCGCCATAACGCGGATGCCGTCCGCCGTCGCCTCAATCAGGACGTTGGAGAGGATGGGGATGGTGTTGCGCCGCTCCACGACCGACTGGACGTGGCCCAGACATTTCAGCAGCGTTGCGCGTTCAATAGTCGCCTTCATTCATTCCCCCAA
>JAYVZY010000216.1:0-5060 GCA_043782885.1 Sphingomonadales bacterium
GCTTTCTATACCACGGTGACCACGCGCACCGTGCGTGCCGTCGTTAGTCCACTCGATAGGCTGGGCCTGTTCACGCCGCAACTTGGAGCACCCGACGGCTGAGCCGTTGCGCGCCTCGCTTGAGGTTGCCGACATCTTCCGCACCGCTGGCCCACACTGGCGCACAACTCATAAGGGGCATGTGAGCCTTGGCCAATTAAAGGTGATGTCGGCGATTGAGACCTGCCGCACCGCCGTCCTCGGTGGCCATATCGAGGGCTGCGAGGACTGTGGGCACAGAACAATCGCGTATAACAGTTGCAGGAACCGTGTCGTTGCGCTGACATGCCCCCGGCATGTCGTGCTCACTCTATGCCCGAAGTGTCAGGGTGCGGCGGCGCGTGAGTGGTTGGCAGCGCGGGAGGCTGATCTGTTGCCGGTTGGCGTTCGTCGGTCGAATGATCCCCCGGATCATTGGCTGCGCCTCACTCCGTGTCGTGTTCACGATCCCCGCTGAACTGGCCGACATCGCCTATCAGAATAAAGCGGTGGTGTATGATGCTCTGTTCCGCGCGTCTTCAGAGACGATGCTCACCATCGCCGCTGACCGTAAACACCTTGGCGCACGGATCGGCATCACCGCCGTGCTGCATACATGGGGTTCTGCAATGACCCACCATCCGCACATCCACATGATCGTGCCGGGTGGCGGCATCGCGCTCGATGGAACGCAGTGGGTGCGCAATCGACGCAAGTTCCTGTTACCGGTGCGGGTGTTGTCGAAGCTGTTCCGGCGGTTGCTCCTAACCAAGGTCGTAGAAGCCCACACCGCTGGCAAACTGCGCTTCTACGGCCACCTTACCCAGTTATCTGAGCCGAAAGCCTTCACTCAGCACCTCGCCCCGCTCAGAAAGAAGAACTGGTTCGTCTACGCGAAAGCGCCGTTCGCTGGTCCCGAGGCGGTGCTCGCCTATCTTTCCCGCTATACCCACCGCGTTGCCATCTCCAACAGCCGGTTACTCTCGTTCGACGAAAGTGGCGTGAGCTTCAACTTCAAGGATTACCGCGCCAACGGCGATGTGCGCTACCAACCAATGACATTGGCCACCGACGAGTTCATCCGCCGCTTCCTGCTGCATGTGCTGCCCAAGGGCTTTCACCGTATACGCCATTATGGCCTGCTCGCCAGCGGTAACCGAAAAGCCAATGTCGCCCGCGCCCGTGAGTTGCTTGGGGCACCGCAGCCCGAGGTTGATGATACCGTTATCGATCCACCGCCCGACCCGTGGCACATCTGCCCCTGTTGCGGCGGACACATGGTCATCATCGAGACCTTCGAGCACGCCATGAGAGCCCGCGCGCCACCCAACCAAAGGGCTCCGCCATGAGAGTGGTCGCCGCAACATCGCTGACTCACGCATCTGTCGTAGCACGCACACTTCGACGGACAGACAAGCGTGCGCCCATAGCCAAAATCACCACTATTCCAATGCGTATCGATCAAATAAGCGGCGAGCAACAGCCGCTAAATGGCAATGTGGTGCGCGTAAATGAGCGCGATGTCAGCCATCAAATGGACGTAAGCGCAAAAAGTCCACCACCGTGTTCCAAACCCCAGCCCAGCCGTTCGCCCAAATCCCCATAGGCCATCCCCCAGACATCGCGGGTTCCTTCCTCAGAGACTTTCCGACGCCAAGTGGCGTCAGAAACTCTTCACGACAAGCGACGGGCGGCTTTCGACTCAACGACTCGGTAAATTTGCCGTTTTTACATATCGTGGTTTCGTGGATCGGCAGCCACTACGCGGGCGCCACTGCTCCGAACATTTCCGGCGCTTGTTTCGCAAATGACGATGGTGTGGATACCGCTCGATCCGGCAAAGCCGCTGCGCAATTGGAACATTCATCACCGCTGGTACGACGTTCGATCGAGCGTCCGCCACGGTTATCGCCTCATAAACGCCCGCGCGTCAGCCTCAGAAATCACTTCCGCATATTTCGCCTGAAGATCGAACAGGTTCGCGATATGCGGAGCGGCATGGCGATCTCCGCAGGCCTCGCGCACAACAAACGGCGCAAAGCCGTGTTGCAAGGCATCCAGCGCCGTTGCACGAACACAGCCCGAGGTCGAGAGGCCGGTGATCAAGAGGGTGTCGATCCCCATCGCGCGGAGTGACGCCGCAAGCGGTGTTCCGAAAAAAGCCGAGGCGTATTGTTTGGATATCACCAGCTCGCCCTCTCGTGGTTGCAAGCTGGGGGAGAAAGCGCCGAGTGGCGAGCCTTGGTCAAAACATTTTAGCGCGGGCACCTTGCGATAGAATAAGCCGCCGTCCGCACCACCCGGCTGAAAAACGACATTGGTGAAGATCACCGGGATATTGTTCGTCCGCGCGACGTCAAGTAGTCGCTCATTGCTCGCAAGCGCATCTTCAACGGCGGCATAAAGCGGGGATGCCTTGTCAAAATAGGCCATGACAACGTCGACAATCAGCAGAGCTGGAGTCGATCCAAACGGCAAATGGCCGTCGAAGGCTCCGGCATAATTCGTTTCAGGATCGCCACCCTTCGCCATCAGATTGTGCCGCGCGCACGCAACGCCTCAATCTCGGATGCGCTGATGCCGAGCACACCACCATATATTTCGGCGTTATGTTGCCCAACGACGGAAGGTGCCGGACTACGAATGCTAGACGGCGTCGCGGAGAGTTTCGGGAAGCTGCCCTGCATTTTAAGCGTACCAAACCGTTCGGTCTCAACGTCTATAATCGCCAAGCGCGCTTGAAAATGAGGGTCGGTCATCATTTCCGGTGCGCGGTAAACTTTACCGGCGGGCACCGAATGCTCGATCATCAGTGCCTCGATCTGCTCAATCGTGAGCGTCTTTGTCCAGTTGCCAATCAGGACATCGAGCTCGATCTGATTTTTCCCGCGCGCCAGATGCGTTGAATAATCTGGGTGTTCGCCCAGTTCGGGTTGCCCCATCGCGCAGGCGAGGCGCTTGAAGATCGCATCCTTGTTCGCGCCAATCATAAATTCGCCGTCTTTGCAGGGATAAACATTCGAGGGCGCGATGCCGGGCAAGAAGGAGCCGGAGCGCTCTCGGATAATGCCGGAGTGATGGTATTCCGGAACAAGCCCCTCCATCACTTGCAGCACCGATTCGTAAAGTGCAGCGTCGATCACCTGTCCCTTACCGCTTCTGCTACGCGCGTGCAGCGCCGCGAGCACGCCCATGCAACCATAGGTTGCAGTCAACGTGTCGCCGATTGAAATACCCATCCTGCTTGGCGGCCGGTCGGGTTCTCCAACAATGTATCGCCAGCCACCCATTGCCTCGCCAATTCCGCCAAATCCAGCACGATCACTGTATGGTCCTGTTTGACCATAGCCCGACATCCGCGCGATGATGAGGCCGGGATTGGTCTTGTGCAACGCCTCCGGCCCAAGCCCCCATTTTTCAATCGTTCCAGGTTTGAAATTCTCGATCAAAACATCCGCTGTTTCAATCAATCGGCGCACCAGCGCCTGCCCCTCGGCCACGCGCAAATTTGCTGAGACCGATTTTTTGTTTCGGGCAATAACTTCCCATTGTACTTTGTCCTGGCCCTGTCCCCATTCGCGCATCGGATCGCCCGCGCCGGGCAGCTCCACCTTGATAATCTCGGCTCCCATATCACCAAGCAACTGGCCGCAAAACGGCCCGGCGAGGAGCTGGCCAAGCTCGATAACGCGCAAGCCTCTCAGAGCACCGTTGTTTTCCATGCCGCTATTCCGCCGCCATTGTCGTTTGCCAAACGGGTTGGATAGGGGGAGGCAGCCCAGTATCTGCGACGCACGACTCTCTAAGCTCATCAATCGAGGGGCCATAATTGAAAAGCGGCAGTTCGCCGCGGCGCGTCCGGAGTTTCACCCGCAGGGCCTCTGTCGCGACAGTATCAACCACGCCCTTGGCATTCGCGATGACGCCGTAAGCCGTCGCGCCCTCCACGCTCACCAAGCCTTGAGTTATTTCAAGCACGACAAGACTCGGATCGCGCGCGAGAGCATCGCCCCATCCGCCGCCACCCCAAGTGATGAAGTGTAGCTGATCGCCCTCCTCCACATGCACTTCCTCAACTTTGTTGCCGATGATCACGCTGGTGCCGTCGGCCTTCTCCAGAATCTTGCGTGCGCGCTTGCCCGGCTCGCCGCCGTTCACACCCCAAGGTGGCACAAACCAGCGATCATCGTGGATCGAAATCGTGCCGGTGGCGAGAAAACGGTAAGTCATGTGAATACCATTGCCGCCGCGATGCAACCCCGCACCGCCGCTGTCAGGCTCGGTCTCATATCGCTCAATCAGAAGCGGGAAATAGCGCTCCAGAAACTCGTTGGGCACATTCGTGAAACCTGGCCAGAGCGAGTGGCCATCCGGCCCATCGCCCATCGGCCGCCCGGGAATGCCGCCAAAGCCAATCTGGAAGAGCTGGAACCAATTCCCTTTTTGGTCATTGCCCGAGTAAAAGAGGTGGGGGGATGACGAAAATCCTGCGGCATTAAGGAATTCTGGGGTCTTTTGCCCCAGCAATCCACCGAGAATATCGAAAATCCGCCCCAGCGCATGTGTGCGACCCGACAGCGCAGCTGGAAATTTCGGTTTGAGGAGCGAGCCCTCAGGAATACGCACATCAATCAGATCGTAGAAACCGTCGTTAAACAAAATCTGCGGATCGAAGACCATGATCATATAAATGCCGAAAAACATTTTGAACATGTTCTCATTGAGATAGAAGTTGATTGAGGCTTGGCTCTGCGGATCGGTGCCCGCAAAATCGAGGACGACCTTCTCTCCTTCACGCCACATGCTGCATTTGATCTTATAGGGGCCATAGCCCATGCCATCATCGCAGATATAATCCTCGAAGCTGACGGGCTCCTCGGCAATCGCCATGCCGATAAGCTGCTTCATCGCGCGGTGATTGCGCGCCAGAAGCTCCTCGGTCGCGGCGACGTAGAGATCGTCGCCGAAGCGGTCGCTGAGTTCGAGCACGCGCCGCGCCGCCACCCGGCATGACGCGATCAGCGCGTTCAGGTCGGCGCGGC
>JAYVZY010000217.1:0-2211 GCA_043782885.1 Sphingomonadales bacterium
CACCGCCGATTAGGCCGCCGATTTGATCGGGTGAACCGCCGTTGAGCTGTAGTGCACCGACGGCGACACTGGTCTCCACCACATCTTTGCAGCGGGGAAGGCGCCGCGCGGTATAGGCTTCGAGCCCGCCGATAACATCGGTTCCCGACTTGCCAAGTTCATCCGCCAGCACGAGCGCGCTCTCAACGGCGATCCCCGCACCCGAGGCGAGATGTGGCGTTGTTGCGTGGACAGCGTCGCCGACCAACACGATCCGTCCGCTATGCCAAGGCGCGGGTTGCAGCGCAGCGGCGAGCGGGCGGTAATTGATCCAGTCGTCGCGCGTCATATTGTCACGCATCCAGCCGACGTTGCCCCCAAAGGGTTTCATATGCGCTTGGAGCGTATCAAATAGCATTTCCTCGGGAATCCGTTCGCGCGCGGTGTCTTCCACCAACATCCACATATAGACGCTGTCGGAGCCGCACGCCGTGATGCCCGCTGGGATTTTATGGCCGAAGTAAAACTCTCCGCGATCGAAATTGGGCGGGCGCTTCATGGAAATACGCCAGCAGCCCTGGCCTGTTGGCACGGCGGAAGCCATGTGCGCGAAAGCGATTTTGCGCACGACAGAAAACACGCTGTCCGCACCGACCACCAGATCATAGCTGTCAGAGCTGCCATCGCTGAATGTGACATCGACACTGTCGGCTTGGTTCGTTAGCGCAGTTACTGTCAGGCTGAGCCTAACAGTGGTGTTCAACTCCCCCACGCGTGTTTGCATGATGCGGTGAAGCACGGGACGCATAATGCCGCCGGTCGCGGGCAGTCCCTCTTCGAGCGCAGGCTCATCCAAATCGCGCAGGTGTACGCCGTCGAAACGGAAGATGCGCGAGCCGTTGGTGATCGCACCCTGCGCTTTGATCTGCTCAATCAGCCCCAATTGCCGATAAGCGCGCAGCGTTGGCCCGGTGATCGTTATGCCCGCGCCATAGACTTTCCACTCGGGATCAAGATCGATCAGATCGACATCTACGCCCATCTCGCGAAAACGGATGGCCGTCGCCATGCCGCCAATGCCGCCACCCACGACCAAAACCCGTTTCACACCAGCCATAACATCCTCCATTTCAGACTTGCTATAGTGTCTGTTGGGAGCGGAGAAACGAATAAGGTAAATTCTAGCTATTGGATGCACAAATAGAAGGCATTGAACGAATGAAGTTGCGCGACTGGCGCCCGCCGTTCACTTATGCATCAAAATAAACACACGGAGAGCCACATGGAGACAGCCAAAGGCGCACGCCAGCCCAATTTCATGACGGGTATGGCGTTGCTGTTTCCGATTACTTTGTCGGTTATGGCGGCGCTGTTTGTTGCCCCGATTGCCCCAAAGATTGGGGAGTTTTACGCCAAGACAGGCGCATACAGCCCTGACGTGCTGGGCTCCTATATCGGCTGGATCATCACTGTGCCCTCGCTATGCGTGGCATTGTTTTCGATCCCGGCGGGCTGGTTGGGTGACAAGGTCGGGCGCAGGCGTCTACTGGTCATGGCGATGTCGGTTTACTCAGCCGTCGGCGTGTTGCCCTATTTCCTCAACAACCTGAACCTGATTGTCGCGAGCCGGATTGCGGTGGGCATTGTCGAGGCGATGCTGATGACGCTCTCGACGACGTTGATTGGTGATTTTTTCTCCGGCGAGCGGCGCGACCGCTGGCTGGCCGCGCAGACCGGGGTCGCTTCCACCACGGCGATGATCATCGTGCCGATTGCGGGGATTGTCGGGCAGAGCGACTGGCACAATGTGTTCCTTCTTTACCTTGTGCCACTGCTGTTTCTCGCACTCGTGCTATTGTTTACCTGGGAGCCGGAGGAATCGGAGCATCTGGTGGATCATTCGGTCGAACGCAGATGGAGCGACATCCCCTGGGGGCTGATGGGCATCATCTGTTTGATTACCTTGTTTGGCGGAGTGATGTTCTATTTTGTGCAGATCAAGCTGTCGGATGCATTGTATGCGCTCGGTGTGTCACTGCCGATCGGCAGTTATGATTCCGCACGCGGTGGGCTGTTCATCATGCTGGCGAGCGCGGGCGTGCCCCTCGGGACGCTGTGCTTCTGGGGGTTGGCACCGCGCTTTAGCCTCAAGACGATGTTCCTGTTGGAGTTTATCCTGATGGGCGCTGGCTTTCTGCTGATGTCGATGATCAAAGCGCCGCTGCATTTTGC
>JAYVZY010000218.1:0-5265 GCA_043782885.1 Sphingomonadales bacterium
AGCCCATAAACAAGCAGGAAAGCCGCGATGAGATCGGTGGTGCCGATGGTAAGTTGCGCAATGAGTATGAGCATGATGCGTCCTCAGCCCTTTTTCGCAGCGCGGGGTTTGGCATGTGCTTTTTTCGCGGCACTTGGCTTATGACTCGATTGGAACATAGCGAGCATACGGTCAGTGACCGCATATCCACCCGCTGCATTGCCCGCACCAAACAGCACCGCAACAAAGCCGATGACCCGCTCAAGCGTCGTGCTCGCATTGAGCAGCGCAAAAATGCCGCCAACGACAACAATCCCATGGACGAAGTTAGATCCGGACATCAGCGGCGTATGCAGAATGGCAGGCACGCGACCTATGATCACCCAGCCCGTGAAACCCGCCAGCATGAATATATAAAGCGCCACAAAGCCAGTCATGCTGATGTTAAAATCCATCTTATGCACTCTCGCTGATTTTAGGTTTTGCTGAAGATTTGAGAGACTTATTCACGCCATCATGGGTGAGCACGGTTGCGGCGAGAATGTCATCGTCCCAATCAATCGTGATGATATTGTCCTTCAGCATCAGTGCGAGCAGGTGATATTGGTTTTTGGCATAAAGCAGGCTCGCATCCTCACCGAGCATCGACGGCACGTTGAGCGGTGCCGCTATTGTTACGAGGCCGACGCGCACCGTTTCACCCGGTTTTGACTTTTCGCAATTGCCGCCGCCCTCAGCGGACAAATCTACAATTACCGCACCGGCCTTCATGCCCGCCACTTGAGCCGCGCTGATGAGCTTGGGCGATGGCTTGCCGGGAATGGCTGCTGTTGTGATAATGAGATCGGCTTGTTGGACATGTTCGGTCAGCATCTTGGCCACCTTTGCGCGCTCCTCAGCGCTCAGTTCGCGTGCATAGCCGCCTGCGCCGCGCGCATCGACGCCGGTATCTACAAATTTCGCACCAAGCGAGAGCGCTTGCTCTGCCGTCTCAGGCCTCACGTCATAACCTTCCACCACAGCGCCAAGCCGATGCGCAGTGGCAATCGCTTCGAGCCCCGCAACGCCCAATCCCATCACGAGCACCTTGGCTGGGCCAATTGCCCCTGCCGCCGTCGTGACCTTGGGGATGATACGCCCCATGAGTGTGCTGCCGAGTTGCACAGCATAATAGCCCGCCAAAGCGGATTGGCTCGACAGCGCATCCATCGCCTGCGCGCGCGTGCTGCGCGGCACCCGCTCCATTGCAAAGCAGGTGATCTTGCGCGCGATCAGCCGATCAACCAACTTCGGTTCATTGTGCGCATAAATGAAACAGATCAGGACGGCGCCGGGCTTCATCGCATCTACCACGTCAAGCGCGGGCGGCTGAACGCACAGCACAACATCAGCATCGCAAACCAGCGCTTTGCGATCTTCGATCATCCTCACATCCGCAAAGGCATCATCAGGCAAATTAGCGCAAAGCCCTGCGCCCGCTTGCATATGTAGACGAGCGCCGAGCGCGATGAGCTTGGCCGCGACACTCGGCACCAGCGCCACACGCCGTTCATGTGGTTGGCTTTCCTTCAGAACGGCGACATTGACATACATTTGGCGTTCCAATGCGCAAAAAAAATATTGGGGGAGCGAAGGGATGCGTTATGCGGGCGCGTCAATATCCGCGTAACGCACGAGTTTCTTGTTCACGAATTCCTGAATGCCCATATCGCCCAGCTCGCGACCATAGCCTGAGTCTTTGATGCCGCCGAAGGGCAGTTCTGCATCCGACCAACTGATGTTATTGACAAACATCATGCCCGTTTCAATACGGCTGGCGACCTTCCGGCCGCGTGCAATGTCCTTGGTATAGACGGAACCGCCCAAGCCAAAGTCGGAATCATTGGCAAGAGCGACCGCCTCATTTTCATCCTTCACGCGAAAAAACAGTGCGACTGGCCCAAAAAACTCATCGCGAAAGGCAGGGTTATACGGCTTGATGTCCGTCAGGATGGTTGGTTCCATATAATAGCCAGCCCGATCGATCCGCTTGCCACCCATCAACAGTTTCGCGCCCTTGGTGACCGCAAGATCAACTTGTTCGAGAAGTTGCACCAATGCGCTTTCTGTGGAGAGCGGGCCAAGTGTGGTTTTCTCGTCGAGAGGATCGCCCGCTTTAAGCGCCAACAGTGCGGCCTGAAACTTCTCCAGAAACGCATCGGCAATTGTCTCGACGACGATGAAGCGCTTGGCGGCACAACACGTTTGCCCACCATTATACATCCGGCCCCACACTGCCCATTTGAGAGCGTGTTCCAGATCAGCGTCTTCAAGCACGATAAAAGCATCACTGCCGCCCAACTCCATCGAGGATGGCTTGAGATTCTGTCCCGCGCGCGCGGCAATGCTGCGGCCTGCGGCGACGCTTCCGGTAAGCGCAACGCCCTTGATGCGTGGATCATCTATGATGGTGTTAGATTGATCATGTGAGATGAACACATTGGTATACAATCCATCAGGAGCACCTGCTTCCGCCCAAAGCGCCTCAAATGCGAGCGCACATTGCGGCACACAGCCCGCATGTTTGATGACCAGCACATTGCCCGCCATGAGATGCGGCCCCGCGACACGCGCAAGCTGATAATAAGGGAAGTTCCAAGGCTCCACGCCAAAGATCACGCCAATCGGACTGCTCTCCATATGCGCGTCACCTATCACGGGATGCAATTTGACGGGAGCCAGAAAGCGTTCGGCATGTTTGACATAATACTCAAGGATGCTGGCGCTGAACTCCACTTCGCCGCGCGCTTCATTGATGCGCTTACCCATGTCGAGTGTTAGGGTCCGGGCCAAGATCTCGGCCTTCTCGCGCATGAGCACAGCGACTTTGGCTATAATCACGCCGCGCTCGGCATAGCTCTTGTGCTTCCAGGTTTCATAGCACGTCTGGGCTGTCGCGAGCTTTTCCTCAAGCTGCCTGTCATTGAGTTCATCGAACGTTTTGGCGATGATCCCGTTAAAGGGATTGATGCTTTGATAGGCCATGAGGCAGTCCTCTTATGAGATGGGTTAGGCTGAAATAATCACTTTGAGTGCCTTGGTGTCAGCGGCATTGGCAAAGGTGTCGTAAGCGTCGAGCATTTTATCGAAAGTAAAATGGTGGGTAATCAGCAATTTGGCATCGATTTTCCCCGATTTGAGAATGTTGAGCAGCATCGGTGTGCTCATCGTATCCACCAACCGCGTGGTGATCGTAATGTTCCGATCCCAGAGCTTTTCCAGATGAAGATCGACCTTTTTCCCGTGCACACCAATGTTTGCAATCGTGCCGCCGGGTGCGATGATCTGCTGGCACATCTCGAAGGTAGCGGGGAGGCCCACGGCTTCAATCGCAGTATCGACCCCACGCCCGTCGGTCAGTTTCAACACGGCGTCGACAGCCTTGCCATCGCCACTGTTGATGCCCGCCGTCGCGCCGAAACGCTTGGCGACGTCAAGGCGATTGTCGTCTATGTCGATCATGATGATTTCGGCTGGTGAATAGAATTGTGAGGTGAGCAGAGCTGCTAACCCGATCGGCCCGGCTCCCACAATCGCGATCACATCGCCGGGTTGCACCTTGCCATTGAGTACCCCGCATTCAAAGCTTGTGGGGAGAATGTCGCTCAGCATCACCAGTGCCTCTTCGTCCGCGCCAGCCGGGATCGGATAAAGGCTGTTATCCGCATGAGGTATCCGCACGAACTCCGCCTGCGTGCCATCAATCGTGTTGCCCAATATCCAGCCGCCAGTGGTGCAGTGTGAATACATCTGTTTGCGGCAGTACAGGCATTTGCCGCACGCACTCACGCACGAGATGAGCACGTGGTCGCCGGGCTTAAAGGCTGTGACAGCAGCACCCACGCTGTCGATGACACCGACACCTTCATGGCCGAGAATGCGGCCAGGGGCACAACTTGGTAGATCGCCCTTCAGGATATGCAAATCTGTGCCGCAAATCGTCGTTTTGGTGACTTTAACAATCGCGTCGGTGGGCGCGCTGATCACGGGCTTGACGTGCTCTTCAAACGCTTTCTGGTTGGTGCCTTTGTAAACGAATGCTTTCATGGGGCGAATCCTTGCGTTTAGGGTCATATGGGTCAGAGCGTATGTTAAACCGCGCGATGAGTGTGCCGACAGCCTCGGAATCTACTTAGACAACACAGCGTGAGTAGATTCCGAACCTGCAAATCTTGGTGGGCAAGCGGCTATTGTCAGGAAATCCCAACCTCGCAAAAGGAATATCAAATGACCCACACAGACTCAGTCATCGCTATTTATAACGATCACAGCGACGCCGAAGCCGCCGTCAAAAAACTTGCCGACGCGGGCTTCCCGATGACGCATCTCAGTGTGGTCGGCCAAGGCTATCATAGCGAGGAGAAGGTCGTCGGCTTTTATAACGCTGGTGATCGCATCCAGTTTTGGGGCACGCGCGGCGCGTTCTGGGGTGGGCTGTGGAGTTTCTTCTTCGGCGGCATTTTCATGACCATCCCGTTGTTCGGCCCCGTTGTCGCGCTTGGCTATCTGGCGACACTGCTGGTCGCAACGCTGGAAGGCGCGGTCGTCGTCGGTGGCCTGAGCGCTATTGGTGCCTCACTTTATAATATTGGCATCCCCAAAGACAGCGTGATCGACTATGAAGTTGCGATAAAGACCGATGGGTTCCTCGTTATGGCGCACGGCACTGCCGCTGAAATGGCTAAGGCAAAGAAAATACTTGGCATGACGAAACATGCGCGGCTTGAAGCTCATACGAATATGAAACCAGCAGCCCTCGCTGCGGTAGAGGTGAAGGCAGTGCATAACCGCGCGGCTTAACCAAAATAGGTGCAGAATGACGCAAGCTAAACACTGTCAAGAAAATCGCCAATTCGCATCGGCACTCTTAACGCCTGACGAAATGGGCTTAGCCGACCAGCGCGCCATCTCACTCGGCACCAGCGGACTGGCGTTGATGGAGGCCGCAGGGAGGGCGGTCGCAAATGCGGTCACGCTGCGGTGGCCCCTGTGCGCCGTGACCGTCTTGTGCGGGCCGGGCAATAATGGCGGCGATGGCTTTGTCGTTGCCCGCCATCTCGCCACTGCTGGCTGGCCGGTTCGGCTCGCACTCATGGGATCGATTGACGCATTATCCGGTGATGCGGCGCATCACGCAGGGCTATGGGGCGGCGGAATTGACGCGTTCTCGCCAGACGTTCTGGAAGGCGCTGAACTCGTTATCGATGCGATTTTTGGCGCGGGCCTCTCACGTCCGATTGAGGGCGA
>JAYVZY010000219.1:0-5648 GCA_043782885.1 Sphingomonadales bacterium
CCCGCAACGGGGTGAATGCTGAACTGGTGCATTGGATCGATATGAAGTTCGGCCGCCACGGCTTGGAGAATCCCTGTAGGTAATTTGTGTGACGCGCCCTTAATTCCCCGAGGCGTTTTGCGCAAGCCTGTAAATGTTCCGCGCGGCAACCGCGAAGCCAAGGAACATCATGACGATCAGGCCCCAAGGGGCGGTGTGGGCAAACAGGTCAATCACATAGCCGATGATTCCGCCGCCTAAAGGCCCACCGATGAGTTGGCCAAACACGGCAGCGATGCCGGTTCTGGTGGTTTCGTCTAGCGCACTATAGCCGGTGGCGCGCTTTGCCTCCTCAGATGCGGGATGAGCCTTGAGCAGATCGCCAAGCGCAACGAGTCGCGGGTCTTCCTTGCCATATGGGGCGTTATCCTGCGCTTCGTCTTCGGTTTGATCAGCCACGCGCCACTCCCATGCAATTGCGCGCGACTATGGTGCAAAGCCTTATTGCGCGCAATAGCTCGGCAGGGCGATCGCCTCAGCGCCCTTCACGTGCCATACGCCATCGGTGAGCTGATAAATCTGCCCTTGGCTGACGCGATTCGCCAGTGTCTGGCAGCCGACCGCAGCGGCGGCTTCCTTCACCGTAACGCCGCGTGTGGTGGCGGTCTGGGTATAGGCGGCCCGGCGTTTGATGTTGATAGACTCGACTTCAGACTTTAGCGCGCCCGAGGCCGCGCCCTTGATCCCGAGATAACCGTCAGCTTGCTCGCCAACAGTGCCCGCAGCCTTCGCCGCGCTCACTATCGAAGCAGCCTGCGCATGAACAACGCCCGACATGACGGCTGAAACAGCCAAAGCCGAAGCCAGCGTGGTGATGATTTGAGCCTTGCGTGTCATTTTGGAAATAACTCCGGATTATTCGAGATAATATCCTGCGCATCCTTCTGGAGCCGCACAATCACCTCTTGTTTTATATTGATGTTGAGATTGATCTCGATCGGCTTCTCGGGCGCTGCCAATTGGACACATCCTGCAAGCGGTATCGCGCTTAAAAAAAGAATGCCCTTCGTCATAACCCGACGCCTCACATCAAATCGTGCTCGCGTCAATATGGTTCGTGTCATAGCGGTCTCTCGCTTTCTCATTTCTGAATGGACGTTGCGGGCGGATTAACGGGTTTCTTTTCGGGCGGCGGCGCGCTGGCCTTGAGGTTTTTCGGCAATGTTTGCTGCACCAGATCGCTCGGATCTTGCAGATTATGCGCTGACGTGAGCAGGCTCCGGAACGGCGCGGTAATGCGGATATTGAACTTGAAGGGGATGTTAGTGATCTGTTTCAAAATGAAGTTCTTCTGCGCGGACAAGGGCACTTGGTTGGTGCCACTCAATTTCACAAGAGTTACCATTTCACCGTCCAGCGGCCCCTGCAAATCAATCGTCAGTCCGCGATATTTGATCGATTTAAGTGCATCAAACGCCAGCTTGCCAAATGTCCCCAGACTAGCGTTGGAGACTGGGCCAACATAAGAGACCGTGCCGCCCGCATCGCGCACCGCCAGCCTGCCCGCCTCGATCCGCCCACCCGCTGATGTGAACACCAAGGGCAGCTCGCCATCAAATATCCCGGTCGCCGCTACATCCTCAAATTTATATTCGTTGAGGAATTTGGCAGCATCCACGCCATCAACACGGAAGGTCAGCCTCCGTTCCGCCGCCTCGCTCAAATCCAGCACCGTGGGCTCCAGAATAAGGTTGCCGCCCGCAAAGGGAAAGGCGCCGCCTTCAATCTCAGCCTTATTGCCGGGCAACAACCGGTAGTGAATCACGCCATTCTCAACATCCACACCGGGGTTAACGCTCTCAATGGTCACCACCTGATTCGGAGCCGTCACCATGCCGAGCAGATCAGTGAACACGATCTCGCCCTTCAACCCCTTCACGGGGCCGAACGCGGCAGCTAGGTCCATATGCTCGGTGGCGAAATGGCCATCGCTTGTGACGCCCTTGTCCGACCAGTGAATGCGCCCCTCGCCGCTAATTGCGCCCTTCAAATTCGCGACGACACCGAGGGTAACGCGGGTCAGCGCCTCGGGCTGGAGCGCTTTGCCAAAGCTAAGCAATGGCATGTCTTTGATGGCAATAGTCGCATCACCAGCGCCCGCGCTCAGAGTGTGGGTGATGCTCACCTTGCTCACAAATGCACCTGACTTTGGTTCATTCAGGGTGCCTGTGGCGGTGATCAGGCCATTGGCGTAACGCAACACAACATCAGGCGAAACCAGCGGTTCAAAGCGCTTGGCAGGATCTGTATCAGCGATATTGAGATTGCCGTTAAGCACCAGCGCGCCTTGGGCATAGCGCCACGTGCCGGAGGAATTGGAGAGCGCCAGCGGCACGCTCGGGAGTCGGCCTGAGGCGTTTGTGTAACGGCCGGTGGCGGCTGTGCTGCTGGCCATACCACTAACCGCATCAGCCG
The DNA here is from genome assembly GCA_043782885.1 of Sphingomonadales bacterium. Taxonomy (GTDB): domain Bacteria; phylum Pseudomonadota; class Alphaproteobacteria; order Sphingomonadales; family Sphingomonadaceae; genus JAGWQR01. The sequence goes on from JAYVZY010000219.1 coordinate 2,455, forward strand.
TGAGGGTCGAGAGATGTCCGGTCGTCCCCGCCTGAGCTGCGATATGGCTCACCGAGAACTGTTTGTTCGCCAGACTATACCGCGCATCGGTGGCGCTCAGTTTCGTTGTGCCAAGCTGCCCACCTATTTGGTTGACGATCAGCATCTTACTGGATTGATTGTAAACCAAAGCCGCTGCCGCGACAGCAAAAGCATCGGTTCCGTATTTCCCCGCTAGATGCGGCGCGTTAATCCGAATGTCTTTGCCATTTTGGCACACAGTGGTGGCCGTCTTTCCGAGTGTGAGCGTGCTGATGCTGAGGCTCGCGAACGCCAAAGGAGTACACGGACTCGTCATCGCAAAGCTTCCGCTGGGGTCGATCAACGCGGCAATGGGGAGTGTCAATCCACGCACTGTGCCGCCTGGGATGGGGCCATCGAATGCCGCGTTGGTCGCAAACCGTGTGCCGCGCGCATCGTGAGCGAATTGAAGAGGCGTGAGCGCGAGTCGTGTGGCGGCGGCGGACAGCGTGGCAAGTGTCGCGGTGCCAGAAAAATGTTCTGGCGTCCCAGCCACGAGAACGTTGCTGTCCGGAAAACCGCCGCCCGCAAGCGTTGCCAGCCCATCAAACGTCAGCTTTCCAGCTGGGCTTATCTTCACACTCCCCCCATCAGCGAGAGTGAACTGCGCGCCGGAGCGGCTTTGCCCAGTAATATCTTTGATCATGACGCCTTGAGCGGGATCGTCGGAGACAGTTGCCTTGACCGCCAGCCCCGCACCCAAGGCCAAAATCGCAGTGCTATATTGCGCGCCAAATGGGGCCAGCGGCGTATCTTTTGCTCCACTCAGTGCTCCTGCCGCTTTGTTCAGCAGGGGAGAAGCCAGCTTGTCGGTGCTTAAGCCGAGCGTCCCCTGCACGCCTTTCAAGTCGGGTGAGAAGGTGACGTCTGGCGTTAATACTGGGTTGGTTAACAGTGTATCCGCACAGGCCAGCGACGCCGTTTGGATTGACCCTTTGAGGCGCGGCCTGCCGCTGCGGATGGTCAAGTCTAAAGGGCCATTTGTCGGCAACGCCGCGCACCCACCGACGGTGATCGCGCCAGTCTGCACGCCCAGCTTGCCATCAAAATCGTGCGCCAGATTGCCCTTGCCGTCGAGCCGGGCGGTGATGTCGCCATAAGGCGTTGCCAACGCCACTCGTGTATCAGCCAGATCAAGGCCAATATCGGGCATTTTGAACGGCCCCGGCTCCGTGGAGCGGAATTTATCGAGCGCACCGAAGTGCATCCCGCCGTCCTTATCCAGAACCCCGCGCACCCGCATGCCGCCCGCCCGCACCACATCCACCGAGGCACCGCCAAAGCCGATTGACGTTGAAAGCTCCACCCAATCGGCGGTCAAGTCGGGATGTGCCGGATCACCGATCACCGCATGCTCAAGGCGCTGGTGATAAGGATCAAGCTGCGTGAGCTGATAGCTGCCCTTCACGCCGCGCTTCGCCAGCTCTGCATCTACATAGTGCTCGGCGATTGGCTTGCGCAACGCATACAGCCCCACGACCGCGACGCCCCCCAGCAATACCGCCCCCAATGCCACGCGCCCTGCGATGCGACCTGATCGTCTTTTTGGGCGGGGCGCATCATCCATGCGCTACACATGGCCTATTGCGAAAAATCTTCAACCCCAATTGCGCTTGAGCCGTGCGCGGGATACGCTGATTTACATGGCAGAGGGGGACACCGAGAACGAATTTGACGGCACCGGGCACCGCGCGCGGCTCCGTAAGCGGCTCATCGAGAATGGTGGCGATGCGCTGCTTGATCATGAATTGATCGAATATTTGCTTACGCTGGCGATTCCGCGCCGCGATACCAAGCCATTGGCGAAGAAGCTGCTGCATAACTTTGGCGGCATCGGTGCGCTGCTCTCGGCGGATGCGGAGGCGATCATGCGCGCGGGGCCGGTGAGCGAGGGCGCCGTCGCGGCACTCAAAACTGCGCACGCCGCGTCCATCCGCTTGCTCCGCTCGCAAGTCGCGGATCAGAAGATGCTCGGCAGTTGGCAAGCACTGCTCGATTATCTGCGTGCCGATATGGCTTATCTCACCCACGAGCGGGTGCGCATCCTCCACCTCAATTCACGGAACATGCTTATTCGTGATGAGGTGATGGCAGAGGGGTCGGTCGATGAGGCGGCGGTGCATGTGCGCGAGGTGATCCGCCGGGCGCTCGATCTCGGGACTGCGGCACTCATCATCGTTCATAACCACCCGTCGGGCGATCCGCAGCCGAGCAAGGCCGATATTGCACTCACGCGGGATATTGCTGAAGCTGGAAAGCGCCTCGGCATTACGGTGCACGATCATATCATCATCGGCGGCAAGGGGCATTCCAGTATGCGGGCGATGGGGTTAATATAGGGGGCATTCGTCTCGCTGCTGTTGTGACTTTCCGTTTGCCCTGCTACGCGCGGCGCATTCATTCTAACATCAGGATAACGCATGGTTCCCCGCTACTCCCGCCCCGAAATGACCGCCATCTGGGCACCCGAGATGAAATTCAGTATCTGGTTTGAGATCGAGGCACATGCGACCGACAAGATGGCGGAACTGGGCGTCGTGCCGCACTCTGCGGCCAAGGCGCTGTGGGATTGGTGGGCGACCAAGCCGGTGATCGACGTGCCCGCCATCGACGCCATCGAGGCCGTCACCAAGCACGATGTCATTGCGTTCCTCACCTGGGTGTCAGAACATGTTGGTGATGAAGCACGCTTTATGCACCAGGGGATGACGAGCTCCGATGTGCTCGATACCTGCCTGAATGTGCAACTGGCGCGCGCGACGGACATCCTGATCGCCGATCTGGATAAGCTGCTCGCCGCAATCAAAACGCGCGCTTTTGAACACAAGTTGACGCCGACGATAGGCCGCAGCCACGGCATTCATGGCGAGCCCGTGACCTTCGGGCTGAAACTGGCGCAGGCTTATGCCGAGTTCACCCGTAATCGGGCGCGATTGGTGAGTGCGCGTGCAGACATCACAACCTGCGCGATTTCTGGCGCGATGGGTACCTTCGCGAGCATCGATCCGCGCGTGGAAGAGCATGTAGCAGCGAAAATGGCGCTCAGTGTGGAGCCTGTGTCCACGCAGGTGATCCCGCGCGATCGGCACGCGATGTATTTCGCGACGCTCGGCGTTATCGCCTCATCTGTCGAG
>JAYVZY010000220.1:0-1582 GCA_043782885.1 Sphingomonadales bacterium
CCCGCGATGCCGCACATACTCTAGCGCCCCCGCGCTGTTGCGACATAGGCGCTCGCCAGCTTATCCAACGGGCCGAGGGCATTCGTGAAATGATCGCACGTGGCGCGGGCGGCTCCGTTCCCTTCTTGCGCAGACACCAGCACTGCCACCGCTGATTGATCGCCGCCCAGCAGCTTGGCCGCCATTGTGCTCAGCTTAATCGACGCTGGGTTGGCGGAAACGACGCCGCCCACCACATAATAGCTCTCCACCAGCCGCACGACCTTATCCACGCCCAAAATCCGCTCGGCCTTGCCATTCGGCGGCGCGGTCTCATCACTCGTCCAACGCCACGGGCCATCGGGATCAACGGCACCGTGCGCATAGCCGATGATCTTGCGGCCCGCATCCTGCCAGCCATAGAGGGTGATGGACAGATCAACCGTCTCGCCCGCCGCGTTGCGATAGCGGCCCAATAGCCGATGATCCGCGCCATCAAAGCGCGGCGCCCAGGGCGGACCCTCGGTCATCGGCACACGCCGCCAGCCGGCGACATCGGGAAGTGCAATCGGGTGTTCCACCGGGATATGCCCTGCGTTGGATACGGCCATGTTCCACACCATCGGCAACAGGGCGATCATGAACACAGCGAGCGCCGCTTGCAGAGGCGTGAGGCGCGCCTTTGAGGCTGACGGCATATCATGCAGCCACGGATCGCTCAGTTTACGGTCAAACCAGTGCCAGCTCACCAGCATCAACAGCCCCATCACAAACGCAAAGAAGAACCAGCCATACACCACATGGTCAAAGCTCTTGGCGAAGTTGGTGTTGCTCAGATAGCCGATGTAAATGGTGCCAAACGCGCGCACGCCATTCGCGAGGATCGGCAGGGCAATCGCTGCCGCCATAAACACCGCGCGGCGCTTGGGGCTTTTGAAACAAACATTGGCCGCAAGCGCGCCATACGCGAGCATCGCGACAAGGAACTTCACGCCCGAGCAGGCTGCCGCGACCTGATAAAACCCATTGGGCACGGTGATGAAGATGCCATCGATCTTTGCGGGAATGTTCGAGTGTGCGAGCAGGAACACGCAGATTTTGGCGGTAAGCGTTTGCAGTAGGGGCACCAGTTCTTCGCCGAACGGGATGAGGAAGATGAGGTAAAACAGCGGAAACATAAGCCCACGCGCCACTTGCTTACCGAGGAGGCTGAGCGTAGCCGCTTGGATCATGAACACCAGTGCCATGTGCCGGAGCAGCCCCAAGCCAGCCGCCTCGCCCAGCACCCAAAGAAGCGCCGCAGCGCCAACGAACGCAAGTCCGCGTGGCCAAGCAGCGGGGATGAGTGGGCTCACCTCATCCAGCCGCTGCCAGATCAGCCAGCCGACAATAGGGATGATGACAAGGCAATGATTGAAGGTGGAACTCGTCCACCAGATCACCGCCATCGCCGATGCATCATGGATGAACAACGTGATGATGGTGATGATCACCACACTCAGCACGATCAGATGGGGACGCCAGCCGGTGATGATCATTCAGAGGCTCCTACCAGTGCGGGCAAGTCAGAAAGCTGGGCGCCCCAGCCATAGCGCGCTACCAT